>CABUZD010000061.1 GCA_902495945.1 uncultured Collinsella sp. | reverse complement strand
GTCTCGCAGCAGGCCGTCGCCATGGCCAAGGACGGCAAGAAGACCGTCGCTTGGGACTTCGTCTACATCCCCTCTGAGGAGTGGAAGAAGAACCTCAAGCAGGCTCTGATCGCCTATGCTGCCGACAACAGCAAGTGGGACGGCGTCAAGAACGCCTTCGTCGATGGCTGGAAGACCGAGAAGGCTGCTTCCGAGTAAGTAGTTGCTGCCCAAGCTATCTGATTAGCGACAGGGGGCGGGCAGACGTTGGTTTGCCCGCCCCCTGCATATTGAAAGGACCCTTCTATGGGCAAAGCACTCAAGCGCTGGTGGCCGCTCTTTATGCTGCCCACGTGCCTGGCGTTTATGATCGGGTTCGTGATTCCCTTTATCCAGGGCTTCTATCTCTCGTTCTGCCAGTTTATTACCATCAACAATACGCACTTTGTCGGTATCGAGAACTACGTGCGCGCACTGTCCGATCCGCAGTTTGCCACGTCGTTCTTCTTTACCGTGGCGTTTGCCTTCCTGTCGACGGTGCTCATCAACGTGATCGCCCTCGCCATTGCGCAGGCGCTCACCCGCAAAGCGCTCAAGGGCACCAATATCTTCCGTACGATCTTCTTTATGCCTAACCTGATCGGCGGCATCGTGCTGGGCTACATTTGGCAGATTCTGATCAACTGCCTGCTCTCCAACGTGGGCGCCCAGCTCATCGCCCTTAACTCTGCTGCTGGCTTCTGGGGCCTTATCATCCTGACCCTGTGGCAGCAGGTCGGCTACATGATGATCATCTACATCGCTGGTCTGCAGTCCATTCCGTCCGACTACATCGAGGCTGCCAAGGTCGACGGTGCCACGGCATGGCAGACGTTTTGGAAGGTTAAGATCCCTAACCTGATGCCGACCATCACCATCTGCCTGTTCCTGTCTATCACCAACGGCTTTAAGCTGTTCGACCAGAACCTCGCCCTTACCGGCGGCGCCCCCGCGCACTCCACCGAGATGCTCGCCCTGAACATCTACAACACGTTCTACTCGCGTGCCGGCATCGCATGGCAGGGCATCGGTCAGGCCAAGGCAGTCATCTTCTGCATCCTGGTCGTAGCCATCTCCATGATTCAGCTTAAGGCCACGAGGTCCAAGGAGGTGCAGCAGTAATGAAACGCGATAAGGTTATCAACCGCGCGCTCTCGATTTTCTTTACGATTCTGTCGCTCGCGTGGATCTACCCCGTGTTCATGATTGCGCTCAATTCCTTTAAAAAGGCAACTGCAATCAGCACCACCACGGCATTCGATCTGCTCACGCCCGAGACGTTCAACGGCCTCGCAAACTACATGCACGCCCTTAACGAGCAGGGCTTTGCCTCGGCATTTATGTACTCGCTCATCATCACGGTCACGTCAGTCGTGCTGATTCTGGTGTGCTGCTCCATGTGTGCTTGGTACGTAGTGCGCGTCAACAGCAAGATCTCGAACTTCTTCTATTACCTGTTCGTCTTCTCGATGGTCGTGCCCTTCCAGATGCTCATGTTCACGCTGTCCAATTTGGCGGACCGCATCGGCTTCAACACGCCGTTCAACATCTGCTTTATCTACCTCGGCTTTGGCGCGGGCCTGGCGGTCTTTATGTTCGCCGGCTTTGTAAAGAACATCCCGCTCGAGATCGAAGAGGCGGCCATGATCGACGGCTGCAACCCGGTCCAGGTGTTCTTTAAGATCGTCCTTCCCATCATGAAGCCCACCTATCTTTCGGTCGGCATCCTCGAGACCATGTGGGTCTGGAACGACTATCTGCTGCCCTACCTTACGCTCGACTCCACCAAGTACAAGACCATTCCTATCTTGATCCAGTACTTCCGCGGCGGCTACGGCCACGTCGAGCTCGGCCCCATGATGGCCTGCATCATGATGGTCGTTATCCCCATTGTCATCATGTACATCCTCTGCCAGAAGTACATCATCGACGGCGTGGTGGCAGGTGCCGTCAAGGGCTGATGCCGTAACTGTTTTGCAAGTTTCTGCGGCGCCCTCAACATGGTGCCGCATATCGAAAGGTAAAGACATGGCCGAGATCGTTCTCAAACATGTTCAGAAGGTGTATCCCAACACCGAGTCCAAAAAGAAGGGCTTCTTTGGCAAAAAGAAGAAGACCGAGGAGAAGAAGCACAACCTCAAGGTTACCGAGGATGGCGTGCTCGCTGTTGAGGACTTTAACCTCACCGTTCACGACCAGGAGTTCGTCGTCCTCGTTGGCCCGTCTGGCTGCGGTAAGTCCACGACGATGCGCATGGTCGCCGGCCTGGAGGACATTACCTCGGGCGACGTGCTCATCGACGGCAAGCGGGTCAACGACGTGGCGCCCAAGGACCGCGACATCGCCATGGTGTTCCAGAGCTACGCTCTGTACCCCAACATGACGGTGTACGAGAACATGGCGTTTACGCTTGAGCTCAAGAAGGTCTCCAAGGACGAGATCGACCGTAAGGTTCGCTCCGCTGCCGAGATCCTGGGTATTACCGAGTACCTCGACCGTAAGCCCAAGGCGCTTTCGGGCGGCCAGCGTCAGCGTGTCGCTATCGGCCGCGCCATCGTGCGTGACCCCAAGGTCTTCCTGATGGACGAGCCGCTGTCCAACCTGGACGCCAAGCTTCGTAACCAGATGCGTGCCGAGCTCATCAAGCTGCGCCACGAGATCAAGGGCACGTTCATCTACGTCACTCACGACCAGACCGAGGCCATGACCCTTGGCGACCGCATCGTGGTCATGAAGGACGGCGTCGTCCAGCAGATCGCCACGCCGCAGGAGGTCTTCAACCATCCCGCGAACATCTTCGTCGCCGGCTTCATCGGCGTGCCGCAGATGAACTTCTTCGATGCCCAGCTGGTGCGCTCGGGCAACGGCTTTACCGTCAAGACCGAGGACATGAACGTTGCTCTCGCCCCCGAGACCTGCGCTCAACTCGCTCTTAACTGGGACGGCGGCGACGTGAAGGAGATCACGGCCGGCGTGCGCCCCGAGCAGATCCTGCTTGCCGACAAGGGCGAGGAGGGTGCGCTCCAGGGTACCGTCGAGGTGACCGAGCTCATGGGTTCGACCGAGCACGTCCACGTGACCGCCCCCGACGGCCAGTTTGTCCTGATTATCCCCGTCGTCGACCTCGAGGCCAAGGGCGCGCTCAAGGCTGGCGACACCATCTGGTTCAAGTTCGAGAAGAACGCGACCCATCTCTTCGATAAGGTGTCTGGCAAGAACCTTATCTAGGCCCGGTGCATCCAGGCCCTCCCTTTGGGCGACTGCGGTATTGCCATCCTTTTGCCGCGGTCACATATAAGGCTCCCCTCCCGTCCGCTGGGCGAGAGGGGGGCCTTTCTTTGTGCTGGGGGTGTCTGACCGGTCGTTTGTCTCGATCTGTAACGGGTAGGGCCGATTTCGGACGCTAGGTGTTACAGATCGAGACGGTTCCGCCGAGCTAACCATTTCTTCTAAATCTGTAACACCAAAGGCGAATTTCAGTTGCTAGATGTTACAGATTGAGATAAACCCAAGGGGAGGGGCCGGTATGTCTCAATCTGTAACAGCTGGGGCCGTTTTTACCGAGTAGCTGTTACAGATCGAGATTGTTTGGTCGAGTCGGGTCACAGGGTAACGTGCGGGCACAAAAAACGGAGCCGTGTTGCCACGACTCCGTTTCTCAAGAGGATGGGTAAGGGAAGCGAAATTAGTTCAGGTGCCAGATCTCGTCGTTGTACTGGGAGATGGTGCGGTCGGACGAGAAGGCGCCGGCGTTGGCGATATTGATGAGCGCCTTGCGCATCCAGGCGTCCTGGTCCTCGTAGTCGGCCAACACGCGCTCCTTGGTCTGGATGTACTCCTCGATGTCGAGCAGGGCCATAAACCAGTCCTTGCCCTTAATGTCGTCGTGCAGGCGCTGCAGGCGCTCGGCGTTGCCGGTCGCCATAAAGGCGGGGTTGGTGATGAAGTCCACCAGCAGTTTAATGCCGGGCTTGCGGTAAAGTGCACCGGCGCTGTAGGTGCCGTCGGCATAGAGCTGCTCGACCTGTTTGGAAGAGGCGCCAAAGGTATAGATGTTCTCGTCGCCCACGAGCTCGGCAATCTCCACGTTGGCACCGTCGAGCGTGCACAGGGTTAGGGCGCCGTTGAGCATGAACTTCATGTTGGAGGTGCCGCTCGCCTCCTTGGAGGCCAGGCTGATCTGCTCGGAGATGTCAGCGGCGGGGATCACGCGCTCGGCGGCGGTGACGTTGTAGTTCTCGATCATGACAACCTGCAGGTAGGGAGCCACGTCGGGGTCGTTTGCAATCCACTGCGACAGCGTCAAGATCAGATGGATGATGTCCTGCGCGATAGTGTAGGCAGGCGCCGCCTTGCCGCCAAAGATGATGGTGACGGGGTGCTTAGGTCTGTTGCCGTTCTTGATATCGAGGTACTTCCAGATGATGTAGAGCGCGAGCATCTGCTGGCGCTTGTACTCGTGGATGCGCTTGACCTGGACGTCGATGATGGCGTTGGAGGGAATGGTCACGCCCTGCTCGAGCGCCATGAACTGGCGCATGATGGCCTTGGCCTCGACCTTGGTGGCGGCCAGGCGCTCAAGAACGTCCTTGTCGTCGGCGAACTTGGCGAGTTTGCTCAGATCGCCGGTGCTGCGCCAGTCGGTGCCGATCGCATCGTCGAGCAGGCTGGCGAGCGCGGGGTTGGCCCCATGGATCCAGCGGCGGAAGGTGATGCCGTTGGTCTTGTTGGAGAACTTCTCGGGATAGATCTCGTAGAACGGATGAAGCTCGGTGTCCTCCAGGATCTTGGTGTGGAGGGCGGCTACGCCGTTGATGGAGAAGCCAAAGTGGATGTCCATGTGGGCCATGTGGACGGTGTCGTGCTCGTCGATGATGGCGACGCGCGGGTCATCGTGCTCGGCCTTCGCGATCTCATCGAGCTTGACGATAATGTCGGCGATGGCAGGGGAGACCTTCTGCAGGCTGGCGAGCGGCCACTTCTCGAGCGCCTCGGCAAGAATCGTGTGGTTGGTGTAGGCGACCATGGAGCGCACAATGGTAACGGCCTCGTCAAACTCGATGCCATGCTCGGTGGTGAGCAAGCGAATGAGCTCGGGGATGACCATGGTGGGGTGCGTGTCGTTAATCTGGACCACGGCGTAGTCGGCCAGATTGTGCAGGTTGCTGCCGCGCTCGATGGCCTCGTCGATTAGGAGCTGGGCGGCGTTACTCACCATGAAGTATTCCTGGTAGATGCGAAGCAGGCGGCCCTGCTCGTCGGAATCGTCGGGGTAGAGGAACAGGGTGAGGTTCTTGGCGATCTCGGTCTTGTCGAAGTCGATGGAGCTGCCGGGTACCAGGCCGTCGTCGACGCTTGCCAGGTCGAACAGGCGCAGGCGATTCTTAGCGGGCTGGCCGTAGCCGGGCACGTCGATGTTGACGAGCTTAGAGGTAACGGCAAAATCGCCGAACTCGACGGTGTAGGAGCGGCCATCGTCGACTAGGATGTCCTGCTCACCGAGCCACTCGTCGGGGACGGCCTTCTGCTGGTTGTCGACAAAGCGCTGACGGAACAGACCGTAGTGATAGTTGAGGCCCACGCCATCGCCGGTCAAGCCCAGCGTGGCGATGGAATCCAGGAAGCATGCGGCCAAGCGGCCCAGGCCGCCGTTGCCGAGTGACGGCTCGACCTCGAATTCCTCGATCTTGTTGAGGTCGTGGCCTGCGGCGGTGAGCTGGTCCTTGACCTCGTCGTAGATGCCGAGGTCGATCATGTTGTTGATGAGCAGCTTGCCGATCAAAAATTCGGCGGAAATGTAATAGAGCTTTTTCTTGCCGTTGTTGAGCGGGCAGGCAGCGGAGCGCTCCTGCACGAGTTTGACCAGCAGCTTGTAAATGCGACGGTCGTCGAGCTGTTCGAGCGAGGTGCCAAAAGACTGCTCGGCGAGTTCCATGAGGTTAATTTGGGGCATGTTTTCTCCTGTGATGGGTTGTTTCATGTCTGCAATTCATAAGAAGCCCGCGCGAGGGGATTGGGGTGGCCTCGCGCGGGAAAAGCAAGCGCGTCCGCACGGTGGGGAGGGGTCGGGCGCGGTAGCTCCTATTGAGGAAGCTCGATTTCGGCTTCCGATGGGATGCGGAAGTAGGTCTCGGTCCAGTCGGTGAGTTTGTGCTCGAGCTCGCGGGTGATGGCGCCGTCGAGCATGCGCCAGGTCCAGTTGCCGCCCAGCGTGGCAGGGGTGTTGATGCGCGCCTCGTTGCCCAAGTTGAGCAGGTCCTGCATGGTGTAGATGCACGTGTCGCTCACGCTGGCGGCGATGGTGCGATTGAGTGCATCTGCCATGGGTTCGCCGGCCTGCTGATGGGTGTACAGGGCTGCCTGCTCACGCTGACGCGGGGTGGCCGTTCCCTCAAACCAACCGCGCGCCGTCTCGTTGTCGTGGGTGCCCACATAGGCGACGGTGTTGGCGATGTAGTTATGCGGCAGGTAGTACGAGTTGGTGCCCTCAAAGGCAAACTGCAGGATCTTCATGCCGGGGAAGCCCGAGTTGTCGCGCATGTCGATGACGCCGGGGGTGAGGAAGCCCAGGTCCTCGGCGATGATGGGCAGCGTGCCGAGCTTTTCCTCGAGTGTCTTGAAGAACTTGAGGCCGGGACCCTGCGTCCACGAACCGTAGGACGAATCGGGCGAGGAGAACGGCACCTCCCAATAGGCCTCGAAGCCGCGGAAGTGATCCAGGCGGATGACGTCGTACATGTCGAGGGCGGCGCGAATGCGGCCCTCCCACCAGGAGAAGCCGTCGGACTCCATGGCGTCCCAGTCGTAGATGGGGTTGCCCCAGTACTGGCCGGTGGCCGAGAACTGGTCGGGCGGCGTGCCGGCGACGCTCACGGGATTGCCGGCGGCGTCGATCTTAAAGAGCTCAGGTGTCGCCCACATCTCGACGGAGTCACGCGAGACATAGATGGGCAGGTCGCCGATGATGAGAATATCGCGCTCGTTGGCATAGGCCTTGAGGCGGCTCCACTGGCGATCGAAGAAGTACTGCGTCATCTGGTGGTAGAGCATACGCGCCGGATGGTCGGCGCAGACCTTGGCGGAAGCCTCGCCGCGGGTGCGGAGCTCCGCGGGCCACTCCCAAAACGCCTTGAGACCGCACTCCTCTTTGACGGTCATGAACTCACAGTAGGGGATGAGCCAGTCCTCGTTGGCTTGGATAAAGTCATCGAAATCGGCTGGCTTGTCGGCGGCAAAGCGCTCAGCGGCGCGGTCGAGAATCTGACGGCGGCCGCCAAAGATAGCACCGTAGTCGACATTGCTGGGGTCGGATCCCAGATACACGCCATCGATATCGCGCTGCTCCAGATACCCTGCCTCGATAAGCTCGGCAAAGTCGATAAAGTTGGGGTTGCCAGCGCGGGCCGAGAACGACTGATAGGGCGAATCGCCATAGCTGGTCGTCGTAAGGGGCAGAATCTGCCAGTAATGTTGTTTGCACGAGGCGAGAAAATCGACGAAGTCGTAGGCATTCCAGCCAAAGCCGCCGATTCCGTATGGTCCGGGCAGAGATGAGACGGGCATGAGGACGCCGCTTGCACGCTCCATGAATGCGCTCACCAACCTTCTTGTTGTGGGGTCGGCCTGCCGATGGGTGTGCAGTCCGCCTCCGATGTTCTGATTCGATACGCCTATTGTAAAACATGTTGTTTAAACATGTACAGGCAAGATAAAAAAGTTGGTCGATTTTCGGCGAATGGTTACATGCCATGAAAAAAGCCCCGACCTCACAACGTGAGATCGGGGCAAGAGCGGTATGTAGGTTTTTGCTACTCGGCGTCGGCAAAGCCGTTGGGGTTGTGGCTCTGCCAGTTCCAGCTATCGCGGCACATGTCCGCGATGTCGTATTGGGCCTTCCAGCCCATCATGCGCTCGGCCTTGGAGGCATCGCACCAGTTGGCAGCGATGTCGCCGGCGCGGCGCTCGCGGATCACGTAGGGCAGCTCCTTGCCACAAGCCTTGGAGAAGGCGGCGACGACCTCGAGTACCGAGGTGCCGGTGCCGGTGCCCAAGTTAAAGATCTCGACGCCGGTCTTGCCGTTCATCCAGTTAAGGGCGGCAACGTGACCAGAGGCCAGATCGCACACGTGGATGTAGTCGCGCACGCCGGTGCCGTCGGGGGTGGGGTAGTCGTTACCAAAGACCTGAACGGCCTCGAGCTTGCCCACGGCGACCTGGGCGACATAGGGCACCAGGTTGTTGGGGATGCCCTTGGGGTCCTCGCCGATCAGGCCCGACGGATGAGCGCCGATGGGGTTGAAGTAACGGAGCAGCACGACGTCCCACTCGGGGTCGGCGGTGTGGACGTCCATAAGGATCTGCTCGATCATCCACTTGGTCCAACCATAGGGGTTGGTCGCGGGCTTCTTAGGATCCTCCTCGGTGACGGGCGGGTTGTCCGGGTCGCCGTAGACGGTCGAGGAGCTCGAGAAGATGATGGACTTGCAGCCATGGTTGCGCATGACGTCGACGAGCACCAGGGTGTTCTCGATGTTGTTGTGGTAGTACTCGACGGGCTTGCTCACCGACTCGCCGACGGCCTTAAAGCCGGCAAAGTGGATGACACGGTCGATCTGATGGGTATCGAAGATCTTGTTCATCGCATCGCGGTCGAGCACGTTGGCCTCGTAGAAGGTGAGGTTCTTGGCGGCCTCGTCGCCCACGATGGTCTTGACGCGGTCGACGGCGACGGCGCTGGAGTTGGAGAGATCATCGACGATGACGACCTGGTAGCCACCCTCGAGCAGCTGAACGACGGTGTGCGAGCCGATAAAGCCGGCGCCACCGGTAACGAGGACACAGGTGTCTTTGGGGTCGAGTGCTTTGGACATGTAGTCTCCTATCGAATCAGGAACACTTCTTCAGGGGAGTATAGCGCAGGCAGGGACGCCCAAATCGTGCGCTGTAGGAAAAGCAGAGGATTGTGCCAACGTACTCATAGAAGAGCTTGCGTACGCATAACCTGATCTTTGACATTTGCTTACGAGCCGCTGACCTTGTAGTTTCCTGCCGTTCGTGGAAATCGTTGGGACGCGCCATATGTACGCTAATATGTATGAGTTGAGCGACATATAAATAAGCATGTAACGGAGTACATATGTCACCAAACAGCGATTCTATCCTTTCCCAGGAGCTCTCGCGCCGCACTGCCCTCAAGGCCCTGTTCGGCGCCGCTTCTGCGGCAGTTCTTTTTGGCCTGCCCGCTCGCGCCCATGCGGCGGAGGCTTCCAAAGAAACCACCGATAAACTGAATGCCGCCCAGGCCCAGCTCGACGAGGTTCAGGTCCAGCTCGACAGCATCGCAAATGAGTATGCGGTGCTGGCCAACAAGAATGCCCAGACCCTCAACGACATCGAGAATGTCCAGGGCAAGATTGACGACACGCAGGCCCAGATCGATGAAAAGAAGGCCGAGCTCAAGAAGAAGCGCAACGACCTTTCCGATCGCGTGGCCGCCAGCTACAAGTCCGGCGGCACGAACATCCTGTCGCTGCTGCTGGCCTCTGGCTCGTTTGAGGAACTCGTCGCCAACGCGCATTACGTTGAGAAGATCAACAAGAGCGACCGCGATGCCATTGAGGATATCCAGACGATTCAGGCTGAGCTCGACGCACAGAAGACCGAGCTCGAAGCACAAAAGGCCGACCTGGAAAAACTCAAGGACCAGCAGACGGCTCAGATGCAGGATATGCAGGCCAAGCAGCAAGAAGTCCAGTCCG
>CABUZD010000060.1 GCA_902495945.1 uncultured Collinsella sp. | reverse complement strand
TGCCAGAGACGGGCGCGAGGTCTGCCTCGCGGCCAAGGATCTTCTCGTTGACGTTGCCGACGATATCGAACATACGGCTGACCGTAGGCAGACCCTGCGTAATATCGTCGACGCCAGCGACGCCGCCGGAGTGAATGGTACGCATCGTAAGCTGCGTACCGGGCTCGCCGATGGACTGGGCGGCAATAATGCCGACCGCGGTACCGATGGCGACCGGACGACGGGTGGAAAGATCCCAGCCGTAGCACTTCTGGCACACGCCGTACTTGGAGCGGCAGGTGAGCAGCGCGCGAAGCTTGACCTTCTTAAGGCCCGCATCGACCATCTTCTGGATGTCGGCGACCTTCTCGATGTAGCCGTCCTGCTCAAAGAGCACGGTGCCATCGGGAGCCACGACGTCCTCAATGAAGCAACGGCCGACGAGGTCGGTGTTGAGGTCGGTGGTGCCGGGGATGATGAGGTTGTAGGTGACGCCCTCGTGCGTACCGCAGTCCTCCTCGCGGACGATGACGTCCTGGGCCACGTCGACCAGACGACGGGTCAGGTAACCAGAGTCCGAGGTGTGGGATGCGGTATCGACCAGGCCCTTACGGGCGCCGTAGGTCGAAATGAAGTACTCGAGCGGCAACAGGCCCTCGCGGAAGTTCGCCTTAATGGGAAGGTCGATCGTCTCGCCGGACATGTCTGCCATCAGGCCACGCATGCCGCCGAGCTGACGCAGCTGGGTCTTAGAACCACGGGCGCCGGAGTCGGCCATCATATAGAGCGGGTTCTCCTCGTCGAACAAGTCGAGCATGAGCGCTGCAACCTTGTCGGTACAAGCGGTCCACTCGTTAACGACTTCGATGTGGCGCTCCGTCTCGTTGATGAAGCCCTCCTCGAAGTACTCGTTGATCTGGTCGACGTTGGCCTGGGCGCGATCGAGCAGCTCCTGCTTCTCGGCAGGGATGAGAGCGTCCCACACCGAGATGGTGAGGCCGGCGCGGGTAGCGTAGTGGAAGCCGGAGTACTTGATGGCGTCGAGGATCGGGCCGACCTTGGCCTCGGGGTAACGATCGCAGCAGTCGGCAACCAGCTTGGCCACATCGCCCTTGACCATCTTGTAGTTCATGAACTCATAGTCTTCGGGCAGGCACTGGCGGTTGAAGATGATGCGGCCGATAGAGGTCTCGAAGCGCGCGGTCTTGTTGCCGGTGACGTCGTAGTCGACGAACTCGTTCTTGCCGTTCTTGACGCGGAAGATACGGGTGCCGTCCTCGTTGATGACGTTGGCATCGGCAGCGGACACGCGAACCTGGATCTTGGCCTGCATGTCGACCTCGGAACGGCAGTCATAGGCGTGCAGCGCGTCGTCGAAGCTGGCGAACACGTGGTTCTCGCCCGGCAGACCCTCGCGGACCTGGGTGAGGTAGTACACACCAATGATCATGTCCTGCGAAGGGATGTTAACCGGCTTGCCGGATGCCGGCGAGCGCAGGTTGTTCGCAGAGAGCATGAGCACGCGAGCCTCGGCCTGAGCCTGGCTGGACAGCGGCACGTGGACAGACATCTGGTCGCCGTCGAAGTCGGCGTTGAAGGGCGAGCAGACCAGCGGATGCAGGTGGATAGCCTTGCCCTCGACCAGCACCGGCTCAAAGGCCTGGATGGACAGACGGTGCAGGGTCGGTGCACGGTTGAGCAGCACGACGCGGCCGTCGATGACCTCTTCGAGGATGTCCCACACAAAGGTGGCACCGCGGTCGATAGCGCGCTTGGCGCCCTTGATGTTCTCGACCTTGCCAAGCTCGACCAGGCGCTTCATGACGAAGGGCTTGAAGAGCTCCAGCGCCATGGTCTTGGGCAGACCGCACTGGTGCAGCAGCAGCTTGGGGTCGGTAACGATTACCGAACGGCCGGAGTAGTCGACACGCTTGCCCAGCAGGTTCTGACGGAAACGACCCTGCTTGCCCTTGAGGGCCTCGGCGAGCGACTTGAGCGGGCGACCGCCACGGCCAGAGACCGGGCGACCACGACGGCCGTTGTCGAACAGGGCGTCCACGGACTCCTGGAGCATGCGCTTCTCGTTGTTCACGATGATCGCAGGGGCATCCAGGTCGAGCAGGCGCTTGAGTCGGTTGTTACGGTTGATCACGCGACGGTACAGGTCGTTGAGGTCGGACGCGGCGAAGCGGCCGCCATCGAGCTGGACCATCGGGCGCAGATCGGGCGGAATGACCGGAATGACATCCAGGATCATGTTCGCGGGGCTGTTGCCGCCCTTCAGGAAGGCGTCAACGACCTCGAGGCGCTTAACGGCCTTCTCGCGCTTCTGCTTTTGGGAGTCCTCGTCGGCGATGATAGCCTTGAGCTTCTCGGCCTCGGAGGGGAGGTCGATGGCAGCGAGCAGGTCGCGAACGGCCTCGGCACCCATACCACCCTTGAAGTACATGGAGTAGTAACGGGTCATCTCGCGGAACAGCGGCTCATCGGAGATGAGGTCGCGCTCGGTGAGCTTCATGAAGGCGTTGAAGGCGTCCGTGCGGAGCTGCTTATCGTCCTTGCACTCTTCCTCGATGTCGACGATGCCAGAGGCGATCTCCTCGGGGGTCAGCGGCTCCTCGTCGGAGAACTCGTCAAAGTTCTCGGGGTTGCCCTGCTCCTTGAGGGACTCGATCTGGCGGGCGCACTCGGCATCGATCTCTTCCAGATCGGCGGCGAGCTCCTCGCGCAGGTCGTCAGCGTCGGCCTCGCGAGCTTCGTAGTCGACCTCGGTGATGATGTAGCTGGCAAAGTACAGAACCTTCTCGAGATCCTTGGACTTGATGTCGAGCATACGACTCATCGGGAAGCTCGTGGGGCTCTTGAAGTACCAGATGTGGGACACGGGAGCGGCGAGCTCGATGTGACCCATGCGCTCGCGACGAACCTTGGCCGAGGTGACCTCGACGCCGCAGCGCTCGCAGACGATGCCCTTAAAGCGGATGCCCTTGTACTTGCCGCAGGAGCACTCCCAGTCCTTGGCGGGACCGAAAATCTTCTCGCAGAACAGGCCGTCCTTCTCGGGCTTGAGGGTACGGTAATTGATGGTCTCCGGCTTCTTGACCTCACCGTGCGACCAGGAACGGATCTGGTCGGCGGAGGCAAGGGAGATCTTTACCGAGTCAAAATCAGTAGCTTCGAAATCTGCCACAGTCAACTACTCCTTATCAGTGGTCGTGGCGGCGACAGCCTCGGGTGCCTCGGCGGTCTCGGCATCCTGGGCCTCGACGTCGGTGTCAACGCCGGCGAGCGCAGCCAGGTCGTCGAGAGCAGAGGTTTCCTCGGCGGTCACAGGGGCGGAGGCGTCCTCGTCGGCATCGTGCATGGGCTCGATGTCCAGTGCGAGGGAACGGATCTCCTTGACGAGAACCTTGAAGGACTCGGGGATACCCGGAACCGGGACGTTCTCGCCCTTGACGATGGACTCGTAGGTCTTGACGCGGCCCACGGTATCGTCGGACTTGACGGTCAGGATCTCCTGCAGGACGTTGGCAGCACCGTATGCGTACAGTGCCCAAACTTCCATCTCGCCGAAGCGCTGGCCGCCGAACTGAGCCTTGCCGCCCAGCGGTTGCTGGGTAACCAGGCTGTAAGGGCCGGTCGAACGGGCGTGGATCTTGTCGTCGACCATGTGGCCGAGCTTGAGGATGTAGGACGTACCCACGGTAATAGGCTCGCGGAACTCCTCGCCGGTGCGGCCGTCGAACAGGCGGGTCTTGCCGCGCTCGTCAAGCTGGGTGACAAACTCGGGGCGCATGTGATCGCCAAAGGCAGCGGTGGCCTTGTTGAGCATGTTCTTGTTGGCGCGACGGATGACCTCGGCGATCTCGTCCTCCTTGGCGCCGTCGAAGACGGGCGTCGAGACGAAGGACGGACCGGGGACATACTTGTCGGAGTCGGCATCCTCGGTATCCCAACCGCAGGCAGCAGCCCAGCCAAGGTGGCACTCGAGCAGCTGGCCGACGTTCATACGCGAAGGAACGCCCAGCGGGTTGAGGATAACGTCGATTGGGGTACCGTCAGCCATGTAGGGCATGTCCTCGACCGGCAGGACGTTACAAATAACACCCTTGTTGCCGTGGCGGCCGGCGATCTTATCGCCTTGCTGGATCTTACGGCGCTGGGCGACGTAGACGCGCACCTGCTCGTTAACGCCGGGGGCCAGGTCGTCGCCGTTCTCGCGGCTAAAACGGACGACGTCGATGACGCGGCCGTAAGCGCCGTGAGGCATCTTAAGGGAGGTGTCGCGGACGTCGTGGGCCTTGGCACCGAAGATGGCGCGCAGCAGGCGCTCCTCGGCGGTCAGAGCGCTCTCGCCCTTAGGCGTGACCTTGCCGACCAGGATGTCGCCAGGGCCGACCTCGGCGCCGATGCGGATGATGCCGTCCTCGTCGAGGTTGGCAAGCATGTCCTCGGAGAGGTTCGGGATCTCGCGGGTGATCTCCTCGGGGCCGAGCTTGGTGTCGCGGGCGTCGATCTCGTGACGGGTGATGTTGATGGTCGTCAGCAGGTCCTCGGCCACCAGGCGCTCGGACACGACGATACCGTCCTCGTAGTTAAAGCCTTCCCACGGCATGTATGCCACGGTGAGGTTCTGGCCCAGTGCGAGCTCGCCATGATCGGTCGAGGGACCGTCAGCCAGGGGCTCGCCCTGCTCAACTGTGTCACCGACGCGCACGAGCGGACGGTGGTTGATGCAGGTGGACTGGTTGGAGCGCTGGTACTTGGCCAGGTGATACTCGTCCATGCCGCCGGCATGCTTGACGATGATCTTGGCGGCGTCGGCAAAGATGACCTCGCCGGCGTTCTTGGCCAGGGTGACCTCGCCGGAGTCCAGAGCGGCGCGACGCTCCATGCCGGTACCGACATAGGGAGCGGCAGGATGAACCAGCGGCACGGCCTGACGCTGCATGTTAGCGCCCATCAGCGTACGCTTGGCGTCGTCGTGCTCGAGGAACGGGATCAGCGTGGCTGCGACGGAGAGCATCTGACGCGGCGAGACGTCCATGTAGTCGACGTCCTCGACAGGCACGTCGGCGGGAGCGCCGAAGGAGCCGTCGAAGTCGCGGGTACGGGCGATCACGGTGTGCGGACGGACAAGCTTGCCCTCGGCATCGGTCGTGATGAACTCGTTGGTCTTGGGATCGAGCGGCGTGTTGGCCGGCGCGATGACGTGCTTCTCTTCCTCGTCAGCGGTCATCCAGTCGATCTGATCGGTGGCAACGCCGTTCTCGACGCGGCGGAACGGAGCCTCGATGAAGCCGTACTCGTTGACGCGGGCGTAGAGGGCGAGCGAGCCGATCAGGCCGATGTTGGGGCCTTCGGGGGTCTCGATCGGGCACATGCGGCTGTAGTGCGAGTTGTGAACGTCGCGGACGGCCGTCGGCACGTTGGTGCGGCGGCTGGAGCCGGACTTGTGGCCGGCAAGACCGCCAGGGCCGAGTGCGGACAGACGGCGCTTGTGGGTCAGACCGGTCAGGGGGTTCGCCTGGTCCATGAACTGCGAGAGCTGCGAGGAACCGAAGAACTCCTTGATGGAGGCCACGATCGGGCGGATGTTGATGAGCGACTGCGGGGTGATCTCGTCGATGTCCTGGGAGCTCATGCGCTCACGGACAACGCGCTCCATACGGCTCATGCCGATACGGAACTGGTTGGCGACGAGCTCGCCGACGGTGCGGATGCGGCGGTTGCCAAAGTGGTCGATGTCGTCGACCTTGAAGCCCTGCTCGCCGGCGGCGAGGGACAGCAGGTAGCGCAGCGTAGCGACGATATCCTCGTCGGTGAGCACCGTGACCTCTTCCTCGGTGGTGAGGTTGAGCTTCTTGTTGACCTTGTAACGACCGACGCGGGCCAGATCGTAGCGCTGCGGGTTAAAGAGCAGGCCCTCGAGCAGGCTGCGGGAAGCGTCCACGGTGGGAGGCTCGCCCGGGCGCAGGCGACGGTAGATCTCGATAAGGGCATCCTCGCGAGTGAGAGCGGTGTCGCGCTCCAGGGTGCGCTTAATCACATCGGAGTTGCCGAGCAGCTCGATGATGTCGTCGTTGGTGACGGCAATGCCAAGGGCGCGCAGGAACATCGTGGCACTCTGCTTGCGCTTACGGTCGATGGAGACCATGAGCTGGTCGCGCTTGTCGACCTCAAACTCAAGCCAGGCACCGCGGGACGGGATGATCTGGGCCTTGTAGATCTGCTTGCCCGAATCCATCTCGGAGCTGTAGTACACACCCGGGGAGCGGACGAGCTGCGAAACGACGATACGCTCGGTACCGTTGATGATGAAGGTGCCCTGATCGGTCATCATGGGGAAGTCGCCCATGAAGACGAGCTGCTCCTTGATCTCGCCGGTCTCCTTGTTGGTGAGACGGACGTCGGTCAGAAGCGGAGCCTGATAGGTCATATCCTTCTCGCGGCACTCCTCGACGGTGTGCGCGGGGTCGCCGAACTGATGCTCGCCGAAGGTAACCTCGAGAACATGGTTCTGGCTCTGGATGGGGCTGGATTCCTTGAACGCCTCACGAAGGCCCTCGTCCTTAAAACGCTCAAAGGATTCCCTTTGAACAGAGATAAGGTTGGGGAGCTCCATGGCCTCCGGGATTTTCCCGAAGCTGACGCGCTTGCGCTCAGTGGCAGTGTATGCGTAGGTCACCAGGTTTTTCCTCCTTCACGGAAATGCTCGGTGGGTTGGCGAGGCATAGCTTCGCCAGTTATCGCAACCTAATAGTTTATCAGGTACCGATCGTTGGGCAAGAAAAGCCTTGACGCAATTGAGTTTTTGGAGTAGCAAAGTTTTTCGACAGAAAATGCGCAGGTAGATGCATGTATATCGAACACCTGTTCATATATTTTCTGTGAACAGAGGGCCAGCAATCGCAGCTCTTATAAAAAACGGGCGCGAACCGAAGTCCGCGCCCGTAAATGTCGATGCCCGAAGGCTTACTTGCGCATCAATCCGCCGCGCTCGTCAATGGCGTCCCAGAAGGCGCTGGCAAAGCGGGGGTCGCTTGCAGCCATGAGGGCGTTGGTGGCCATCCAGCCAGAGGGAGTGCCGGTGTCGTAGCCCGAGAGCGGGTCGATGACGACAGCGTACATGGCCTCGCGGTCGAGTGAACGGGCCATGGCGTCGGTGAGCTGGATCTCGCCGCCCTTGCCGGCCTGCTGATCTGCCAGCAGGTCCATGACCAGCGGGCTCAGCAAGTAGCGACCGACAATGTACAGGTTGGACGGAGCAGCCTCGGGAGCGGGCTTCTCAACCAGACCGCCGATACGCCAGACAGCGCCCGGCTCGGCATCGGCAACGTCCTCGGCGCCCTCGAGCGAACCGACGCGCTCACCGGCGATAACGCCGTAGCGGCTGACTTCCTCGGGCGAGCAAGCAGCGACGGCGATAACCGAAGCTCCACCGTGCTCCTTGGAAACGGCGAGCATCTTGTCGCAGATGTCGCGGTTAGGCACAACGTAGTCGCCCAGAAGAACCAGGAAGTTCTCCCCTGCCACGGCGTCGGCAGCAGAGCGAATAGCATGGCCGAGGCCCTTGGGCTCGTACTGATAACGGAAGTCGACCGGCATACCGCCAGCGTGGGCGACGGCATCGGCATAGGCGTTCTTGCCGCGCTCGCGCAGCAGGTTCTCGAGCGAGCGATCGGGCTGGAAGTAGTTCAGTAGCTCGGGCTTACCGGGAGATGTAACGATGATGGCGTCGTCGACTTCCTCGGGGTCGAGCGCCTCCTCGACGACGTACTGAATGACGGGCTTGTCGAGCACCGGCAGCATCTCTTTGGGCGTGCACTTGGTGCCAGGCAGAAAACGCGTGCCAAGACCGGCGGCGGGGATGATTGCCTTCATGTTATTCAAAGATCCTTTCGCAGGCGCAAAAGCGCCCCATGCGTGCGGCGCACAGCCGCAGACCAAATTGCGATACCCAAGCATCTTACCGCTGGAACTATATGTCGCTACAAGGCGGAGACAATTCTTCAGCAGGTCAACGCAAATTATTGCTCGAATGGTGCAATTTTATTGCCCAACGGCAGGGCACCCGATACGACGCAAATCACAGAACATGGCAGTTTGAGCTACCGATGTCGAGGAACCGAAAAACAAAAAAGACGGGGCACGCAATGCGAGCCCCGACTGCAAAAAAATCTGGCGAGAAAGCCTGATTACTTGAGGGTGACAGCAGCGCCAGCAGCCTCGAGCTTCTCCTTGGCAGCCTCGGCGTCCTCCTTCTTGGCACCCTCGAGAACAGCCTTGGGAGCGCCCTCGACGACCTCCTTGGCCTCCTTCAGGCCAAGGTTGGTGAGCTCACGGACGGCCTTGATGACCTGGATCTTGTTGTCGCCGAAGCCCTCGAGCACGACGTCAAACTCGGTCTTCTCCTCGGCCTCAGCAGCGCCAGCAGCGGGAGCGGCGACAACAGCGGCAGGAGCAGCGGCGGAAACGCCGAAGGTGTCCTCGATAGCCTTGACGAGCTCGGAAGCCTCGAGAAGGGTCATTTCCTTAAGAGCATCGATGATCTCATCGGTGGTAAGCTTAGCCATTTCTAAGTCCTTTCGGTTTCCGTGCGGATGCACGGAGATCAGTTAAAACACGACGCGAATGCGCCAGGGGTGCGGCGTTGCCGCCGCGGGTGAAAACAGCAACTAGGCTGCCTTCTGCTCGGAGACCTGCTGGATCGAACGAGCGAGACCAGAGGAAACGCCGTTGACGCAGACAGCGATGTCGCGAGCGAAACCGGAGATGAGACCGGCGATCTGGCCGAGAAGCTGATCCTTGGTGGGCAGCTCGGCGATAGCCTTAACATCATCAGCGGAAACGGCCTTGCCGTCGGAGATACCGCCCTTGATCTCAAGGACGCCCTTGGACTTAGCGGAGAAGTCCTTAAGGGCCTTAGCGGCCTCGACCGGCTCGGTCTCGTAGAACACATAAGCGACGGGGCCGGCGAGGATCTCGTCGATCTCGGGCTGCTCCTGGTTCTTGAGAGCGATCTTGACCAGGTTGTTCTTGTAGACCTTCATCTCGGCGCCGCACTCGCGAAGCTGATGACGCAGCTCCTGAGCCTGCTTAACCGTCAGACCGTTGTAGTTGACGACGAACAGACCGGCGTTCTCGGCGATACGGGACTCGATCTCTGCAACCTTGTCGATTTTGTACTGCTGGGGCATGAATTACACCTCCTCGAATTCTTTCCGGGCACGGTCCGCCACAAGGACGTGACGGGGGCATGTCCAAAAAGAAAGCCCCCGCGCTGCATGAGCGACGGGGGCGAGAAGACATATCTACTCGACCACCTCGGCTGGCGGGAAGTCCCATTAAGCTCGCGGGTAAGACCCGTTTGCGCCGGCTGTCTCTGGCAGCGGATTCGTGCGTGAACCGAAAGTATTATGGCGGGGACCCCGGCGTCGGTCAACGGGCGCGAGGATTCGTACACAAACCCTGCATACGCTCCGACCGGGAGGGGCAGGGCGAGTTTTCCGCTCGGTCAAGTCCTGGGCTCGCACGAAGGCCACATTAAGTGGCCTTCGGCTCGTGCGGAATCTACGGAAAACTCGCCCTGCCCCTCCCGGCCGGAGCTAAGTTGCCTTTGCTGCGAATCCTCGTGTCCGTTGAGCGACGCGCCCCACTCATAATGCTTGGGTCGGTGGGCTGATGTGTTGCATCCCTGAGGGCTACAAGGTTGAAATGAAGGTGGACAGGCGGCGGAGACCTTCGTCCAGGTCTTTGTCGGAAACGCAGTAGCTGAGGCGGATGTGGCCTTCGGTTCCGAAGCAGTCTCCCGGGACTAGGGCTACGTTTGCTTCTTTGATGGCTTTGATGCAGAAATCTTCGCTGGTTAGGCCGAACTTTTTGATGCTCGGGAAAGTGTAGAAGGCTCCTGCGGGCTCTACTACGTCGAGGCCCATGGCGTCTAAGGCTGCGAGTACGCGTTCGCAACGGGCTCGGTAGACTTTGAGCATGGGGGCTGGGTCGACGGTGAGGGCTCGGGCTGCG
>CABUZD010000059.1 GCA_902495945.1 uncultured Collinsella sp. | reverse complement strand
TGGGGGGTTGGCGCTTTTTAGTTGTCAAACCCCGCTCTTTTCATATTGATCCGTTGGGGACGGAGGAAAACAGATCATTTTGGTTAGTCTTCGTCGCTGGGAAGGCTTCCAAATGCCTCGATGTACTCTTCGTCCGACATCCAGTCGATGATGTCGCCAGGTTTGCAGTGAAGTGCCTCGCACATCGCGGTCAACGTCGAAAAGCGAATGCCCTTGAGCCGCCCCGTTTTAATGCGCGAAACGTTAACGGGCGAGATGCCGATAATGTCGGCAAGTTCTTGAGAGGACATTTTGCGATCCGCCATGACGCGATCGAGTCTCATGACGATTGGCATGCTGCCCTCCTTCTAAATAATGGCGTCAACGTCCGACTGCAAGAGTCGCCCGTACTCAAAGATAGCCGAAAGAGATAGCGCAAACAAAGCGAGAACCAGTGTCCAAGCGTTAAAACCAAAGATACCAATTGCGGTAATACTGACGTCGTTGGGGAGCTGGACGGCACATAGGTTATCGAAGGTAATCGAGACAATTGAAGAAATGAGCAGCAGAAGCCCAACAACCAGAAAACGCCGGCATTGTTTTCGCGTGAATATCGACTGAGTGCTGACGACGTCAAGGCAGAAGTTCAAGTAGACAATCAGGCATGCGATTGAAAGCGCCAGGGCCAGAACGTCGCGGATGGCGAGCGCGGTAAGGACGGCGCTCGGAATGGACTCACCGTTAATATAGAAGGGAGTGGGTGCAAAGAGCACCTCCCGCGCCTCGTTGGCAACGCTGAACGCTGAGAAGGCCGCCATGATTGCTGCGACAGACAAAGTGGCGAGCAACATCACACTGCTAAAACGGCATCGTTTATCTGAGCTTTCCATAATTAACCCCAAAAAGGCTGCGGCAATGCCGCAGCCAAAAAATCCTAAGCATAGATGGTTCTTGCTTCAGAATGCCAACTGCCGTTGTAATAGTAAGTAACAGTTACGACGACGCTTCCGTTGCTGAGTCCGTATCTATGAGTCCAGCTGATGTTGCTAACTCGAGAATTGGAGGTCCAGTTCTTTATGGATTTGATGCCCGTTATCGTTCCATAGGTATCGTTAACGGTGTAAGTAACATGGAGCCTGACGCCGTTCGAATAGGCGAGGGTGGTTTCGGCGGTGTAGATTGAACGACTTTCGGCAACTGGCGAAATGATAGAGGAATGGGTTTCTGCTGCGAAGGCGGGCTGCGCGGTCATGCACGATAACCCAACAAGGCAGACGGCGAGTAGATAAGCAACCTTTTTCATCATTGGCTCCTAACTATCTGGTGATTTTTTTTTAAACTCCTTTCTGACATCGAGCTATTCCTTTTGCGTAATCATGATGGCTGTTGGCGTTATGAGGGCGGGCAGCTTTGTGGGATCGGTATCGCTGCTGGTGTTGACGGTGCAGGTTACGTCAACGTAGACGCCTTCTTTGATGGCTCCGACTTCTGCCTTCTTACCATCCTGATCCTTAATGGGGATGGTTGAATCGATTTTGAAGTTGAGGTGCAGCGGTGCGGATTGGAATTGCTCGCTTGCGATAACGAAGCGACCTTCGCTCGCCCCGCTGGCGGAAGGGTGATACACAGCAACGACTTCGCCCCGCAAGGAAAGTCCCTTCGAAAAGGGAATGTCCTTCCAGAAAAAGCCGAGCAAAGCGGCTGCTATAAGGACAAGGGGGACGAGGATGGTTAGGAAACGTTTGGACTGATTCTTCATTTCAATCACCTCACGTTGATAATACCAAAATATATTGCAAACACAATATAAAATATTAACTGTGATGAATTGAGTTACATAAAGGAGCATACGAAGTTGCTCGATTCTGGGTGAGCCTGGACAGTTAGTTCAGATACGTATAAACCCGAGGTGGTTCAGCATGCGTTTTGAGCAATTTTATGATTGGGATGGGGCTCGAATGGGTGTTTGGGAGGGAGAGCGGGACGTTTACATGGTCTCAGGGGACCCAAATTAGTTGAAACAGGGGTGTTCGTGCCTGATCCAGCTCTAGGATTTATACGTATCTGAACTAACTGTCCACCCCGGTCTGGCGGCTGCCGATTCGGTGCGGTTTGAGACCGCTATTCGGCCCCATCGTGACCGGTGGTACTCTTGTATCCGTTTGAAATCGAGCGAAGGAGTGCCGCTATGGAGCAATCGAGCCTGTTTGGTGACGGTGTGGACATCGATACCGAAACGCCCGCGAGCGCGGACACCGCCGCACCCGCCGATGCCCGTGCCCAGGCGGCAGCGCGTGCGGCCGAGCTGCGCCACGAGCTCGATTACCACGCCTATCGCTACTACATGCTCGACGCGCCCGAGATCACGGACGCCGCCTTCGACAAAATGCTCGTTGAGCTGCAGGAAATCGAGGCGACCTACCCCGACCTGGTGACGCCCGACAGCTATACCCAGCGTGTGGGCGGATACGTGAGCGAGCAGTTTACGCCGGTAACGCACATGGCACGCATGTATTCCATGGATGATGCCATGGACCTGGACGAACTCGACGCGTGGCTCCAACGTGCCGAGGATGCGCTCGGTGCCGGCAGCGTCACCTATACCTGCGAGCTTAAGATCGACGGTCTGGGCGTGGCGCTAACCTACCAAAACGGCACCTTCGTACGCGCGGCCACGCGCGGCGACGGCACCACGGGCGAGGACGTGTCGCTCAACGTGCGCACCATCAAGGATGTGCCCATGCATCTGTCCGAGGCGGCGCTCGCCCACATGGGCGCCGACCGCGAGCGCACCATCGAAGTACGCGGCGAGGTCTATATGCCCAAGGGCAGCTTTGTTCGTCTGAATGAAGAGGCCGATGCCGAGGGCCGCGACCCCTTTGCCAACCCGCGCAACGCTGCCGCCGGCAGCCTACGTCAGAAGGATCCCAAGGTCACGGCGCGCCGCGACCTGGCCACCTTTGTCTACGCCATCGCCGATACCGACCCGCTGCACGTCCACAGCCAGCGCGAGTTCCTCGATTGGCTGCGCAGCGCCGGCTTTAGCGTCAACCCCAACGTGGCACGCTGCGCCACGCCGGCCGAGGTTCACGAGTTCTGTGCCCAGGCGCTCGAGCACCGCGGCGACTTGGATTACGACATCGACGGCGTGGTCGTAAAGGTCGACAGCTTCCAGCAGCAGCTCGACCTGGGCTTTACCGCCCGCGCGCCGCGCTGGGCCATTGCCTTTAAGTTCCCGCCCGAGGAAAAGCAGACCGTCCTGCGCGAAATTCGCATCCAGGTGGGCCGCACCGGCGTGCTCACGCCAGTCGCCGAGTTCGACCCGGTGACGGTTGCCGGCTCCACCATCGCGCGCGCCACGCTGCACAACATCGACGAGATTCGCCGCAAAAACGTGCGCGAGGGCGACACCATCATCGTGCACAAGGCGGGTGACGTGATCCCCGAGGTCGTGGGCCCGGTGCTCGATAAGCGCCCGGCCGATTCGGTCGACTGGCACATGCCCGAGGTCTGCCCCGTGTGCGGCAGCCCCGTGGTCCACGAGGACGGCGAGGTCGCCTACCGCTGCGTCTCCATCGATTGTCCCGCACAGCTCAAGGAGCGCCTGCTCCACTGGGTGAGCCGCGGCTGCATGGACGTTGATGGCCTAGGCGACGAGATTGTCGACAAGATGATCGCCGCCGGCCTGATTCACGACGTCGCGGACTTCTACCAGCTCACGGTCGACGACATCGCCGGCCTGGACACGGGGCGCGTGTACGCCAGCTCCAACAACAAAAAGGGCGTCAAGAAGGGCGATCCCATTCCGGTGGGCCTCAAGACGGCCGAAAAGATCATCGCCGAGCTCAACAAGTCCAAGAGCCAGCCGCTCGGTCGCGTGCTGTTTGCTCTGGGCATCCGCCACGTGGGCAAGAGCGTGGGCGAGGTCATCGCCGAGCGATTCCTGTCGATTGACAAGCTTATCTTGGCGAGCGAAGAGGACATCGCCGAGTGCGAGGGCATCGGCCCCAAGATTGCGGCGAGCGTTAAGCAGTTCCTGGCCGTGCCCGAAAACCTTGCTGTGCTGGAGCGTCTGCGCCAGGCGGGCCTTTCGCTCGAGGTCGACCTGGGCGCCGCGCATGCGCAAGCCGCAGCCGACGCTGGCGTGGCAGGCGAGCTCGCCGACGAACAGCCGCTTGCGGGTCTGACCTTCGTGCTCACCGGTACGCTCGTAAACCGCACGCGCGACGAGGCGGGCGCCGCGCTCAAGGTGCTCGGCGCCAAGGTTTCGGGTAGTGTTTCAAAGAAGACGAGCTATCTGGTCGCCGGCCCCAAAGCGGGCTCCAAGCTCACCAAGGCCGAGCAGCTGGGCGTACCCGTGCTGGATGAGGATGCGCTCGAGCAGATTCTTGCGACCGGTGAGGTGCCGGAGGCTTAGCGCATCGATAACCAAATTGAAGAACCGCCCGGAAGCACGATGCCTTCCGGGCGGTTCTTACTTTGCTGGGGCAACCGGCACCGTGATCTGCGTCACATAGGTCGCAGGATCGTCGCTGATGATGTCATCGATCAGGGCAATCTCGCGCGATGGACCGGCGGGTGTCAGGTTATGTTCGCGCATATAGCCGAGCAGCTGCTCATAGCGCGGGCCCGCTTGCCCGTGCGTGCCGCGGAAGCTTATGGTCAGGCAGCGCGCGGCGGGTCGTGTCTCGACGTCGCCCAAGTACTCATCGGTGTCATCGAGCAGCAGAAAGACCTCGTCGTAGCCGTTAAAGTCGCCGGCTGCGAGACGCTTGGCGCTGATCCCAACGCCCAAGTTGCCCAGAAAGACAAAGGTCTCGTGCTGGCCCTTCTGCAGCTGACGAATCTGCCACTCCAGCGCATAGGCGTCGGTAGGGTTGACGCGTTCGCGCAACACGGCGCAGCGAAGCTCGGGCGCATCGATTATGCAAATGGTATCGAGCTCGGTGCTCAAGGCGTCATGCAGCAGGGCAAGTCGGTTATCGATCTTGCGCGACACACGTTCGAGCTCGTGGCGCTTGTGCTCGATGAGCTCCTGCTGCTGAGCCAGCTGCCGCTGCATAAGGTCCACATCGCGCGTGGTCACAAACTCGCGGATTTGCGCGAGCGGCAAGTCGAGAACACGCAGGTGGCTGATGGTGTTGAGAGTGGAGAGCTGCCGCGATCCGTAGTAGCGGTACCCACTTGCCGGATCGATGTGCGCCGGGTCCAGCAAGCCCATCTGCTCGTAATGGCGCAACGTGCCCACGCTCAGGTTAAACAAGCGCGCCACTTCGCCAATGCGGAGCAGGCCCTCGGTATGTTCAGTTGGCGAGTCGGTCATAGGACCGCTCCTTTCGATAAAAAGCAGGGGAGGGGCGCCAGACTCGCGTCGCCCCGCTACGCTGCCAACTTGTCAAAAGCCCCGCGCCGGTTGAGCGCGGTAAACGCGACAACACAGATGACTGCCGACAAAATCGATCCGCACGGCGAGGCGATACCCATGGGAAACAGCGTGTCGGAATATGCGTTCGACAGCAGCCAAGCGCCGGGCACGCGAATGAGCGCCACGGCCAGCACGTTGTGCGCAAAGCCGATGTAGCTCTTGCCGTATGCAGCGAAAAAGCCGCTAAAGCAAATGTGGATGCCGGCAAAAATCGCGTCGAAAATGTAGCTGCGCATATAGCCGGTGCCGGCGGCGACCACCGCGGCGTCCTTGGCAAAAAAGCCGATAAACGCCGGTGCCACCAGCCACATCAGCGCTGTGATCAGGCAGCCATACACTACCGAGATTGTCATGGCATCTTTGAGCACCTGACGTGCACGATCGCCCTTGCCCGCGCCGGCGTTTTGCGCCGTGAGCGCGCTGACGGTGGCACCCATGGAACTCGGCACAATGAACAAAAAGCTGATCATCTCCTCGACCAGGCCCACGGCGGCGGCGTCAACGAGCCCTCGGTGGTTGGCGATGACGGTGATAAACATAAACGCTACCTGGATGCAGCCGTCCTGCACGGCCACGGGCACGCCGATCTTAAGAATGCTGCCGAGCACCTCGGGCTGGGGGCGCAGGTCGCTGCGCTTAACGTGGATGTTCGTGCGGCGGCTCTTAAGCCACACGAGCGCGAGGGCAACGCTGGCCGTCTGGGCGGTTACCGTGCCGAGCGCTGCGCCCACGGGGCCGAGCCCCATGTGGCCGATAAACAGAAAGTCGAGCGCGATGTTGATGATGCATGCCACGCCGATCACGTACATGGGCGAGCGCGAATCTCCCAGCCCGCGAAAGATGGCCGAAAGAATGTTGTACGCGGCGATAAAGGGGATGCCCATAAAGCAGATACGCAGGTAGGCGGCGGTGCCTTCGACTGCCTCGGCCGGCGTGCCAATGAGCGCCACGATCTGCGGACAAAGCGCGAGCAGGACAGCGGCCAGTACCACCGAGACACCCATAAAGAGCGTAATGGTGTTGCCGATGGCTGCCTCGGCGCGGTCGAAGCGACGCGAACCCACAGCGTGGCCGACGACCACTGTCGTTCCCATGGCCAGGCCCACGAGCGCCACGGTAATCATATAGAGCGTCTGCGCGCCATTTGCCACGGCGGTGATGCCGGCGGCGCCGCTAAACTGCCCCATCATGTACAGGTCGGCCATGCCGTAGAGCATCTGCAAAAAGTACGAGAGCATATAGGGCAGGGCAAAGACCGCGATGGTCTTGAGGACATTGCCGCGTGTGAGGTCGTGTTCCATGGGCGGGGCTTTCTGGCTGGGTTTGTTTACGTACCAGTGTAGTGAAAACCCTATAACGATTGTAGAGTCAAGGTTTGTGATGACGACGGGGCGAAAAAAATAGTCACACTCCAAGCACGATGCTTCGACCCCTCCGCGCCCCTCACCCCGCCTCAAACCATCACAACATTCGACGTTTTTTGCCAAAATCGGGAAAAGCATCGAATGTTGTGATGGTTTTTCTGCCACTCGACCGGGTGGAAACGCTTTCTTGCGCACGAAGGTGTGCGGACCCGTGGGCAGGGGAATAAGGTTGGTTATCCGACTCCATTGGAGGGCTCATGGACCTGCCGATCGTCCTGTCCCATAAGACTGCCTGGCTGTACCACAACATGGCGCGCCCGTCCGAGCCGCTCTCGCGAGCAAGCAGCCTATACGATGAGGACTCGCTTGCTAACGAGGCGGAGCCGACCGCGAGCCTGCCCAAATTGGGACTCGATGCCAAGGGGCTGAGGGCTTCAACGGCAGTTGGGATCGTTACCGACTATCTGGTTTCGCTTGGTATTCCACGAGAAGAGCTCGATCATGTCGACACGCTCGTCAACTTCGATTTTGAGCGCTCGACGCCAGCTGGATTTAGGTGCCACGTTTTTGGAGCGCCGGTACCTCCAGGCCATCTTATCGAGGTGGCAGAGGGCCTTCTGGTGGTTGATGAGGCCATGTGCTTTGTCCAGGCGGGTTCGTGGATGAGTGAGCCCGAGCAGCTGGAATATGGCTACGAAATCTGCGCCCGATACCATTTGAATCATCTGTCGACAGGCGATTATGTCGAGATGGGGCAGAGGTATACCGTTGCCGACTTGATTGCTTATTGCAATGAGAACCGATCTCGTCAGGGGGCTGCACGCGCGGCCAGCGTGCTCAAGCGCGTGCACGATGGCGCGCGGTCGCCCATGGAGACGGCCACCGCAATCATGGTCGTGGCAAAACGTTCCCAGGGCGGGCTGGGATACGCCAAGATCGAGCTCAACCATCGGGTCGATGTTCCCAACGAGTTCAAATATCTCGCTAAGTCCGGGTATTTCGAGATTGACGTATATGCGCCTGCAAGCGGTACGGGGATTGAATACAACGGCTCGGACCATCTTGATAAACAGCGCAGCGCGTCGGATGCGGAGCGTATGACCGTGCTGAGCGCGCTGGGCTTTAGGATGATCGTCCTCACCGGGACTCAGTTTGCCCACCAGCTGCAATTGCACCGGGCGATGAACGCCATCGCGCTCGCTATGGGCCTTAAGTGCGATCGAGGCGAAGCGTTCCAAAAGCGGCAGAACGACCTGCGAGAATTCGTGATTCGGCACTGGGACGGCGGCCTTTAGGGGCGCTTTGGTCCTTCTGCGGGGTGCCGTGGGCAGGCAAACCATCACAACATTCGACGTTTTTCGCCAAAAACGGGAAAAGCATCGAATGTTGTGATGGTTTGTATGCTGAGGATGGGCTTGGAAAGTCCGCTTTGCTCAAAGTGACCTGTCCTGTCGTACGGGTGTCGGCATGATTCTCTCGTGGGGTATTATGTTTTCCGAAGAATAAAACGCCGCGTGAGGGGAGGGCTGCGTGGACGGGTACGTGCAACATGACGGCTTTGGTCGCGATATCAACTACCTGCGCATTGCCGTTACCGACAAGTGCAATTTCCGCTGCATTTACTGCATGCCGGCCGATGGCGTGGCGCCCCGCGCGCACGACAAGCTGCTCAGCGCCGAGGAAATCGCTCGCTTTGTGCGCTTGGTGGCGGGGGAGGGCATTCGCCGCGTGCGTCTGACGGGTGGCGAGCCGCTGGTCAGCCGCCGTATCATCCCGCTCATTCGCGACATCCGCGCGATCCCGCAGATCGAGGACATCTCGCTCACCACCAACGGCGCCCTGCTGCCCAAGCTGGCACCGCAGCTCAAAGATGCCGGGCTTAACCGCGTCAACATCTCGCTCGACACGCTCGACCCTACGCTGTTTGGAAAGATTACGCGCCTGGGCCGGCTCGAGCAGACCATGGCCGGCATCGACGCGGCGCTGGCTTGGGGCTTTGAGCCCGTTAAGGTCAACTGCGTTGTAGTGCGCCAGCTCAACCAGGATGTGGCGGCCCTCGCACGACTGACCGTCGACCGACCCATCCACCTGCGCTTTATCGAATACATGCCCATCGGCGACGAGCACACGAGCTCGCATTGCGCTGTGGACCCGCATGCGCCTGCGCTCAATCCCGAGTTGTGGGACGCGAGCGATACCGTGCCGAGCGACGAGCTGCGGGCGCGCATCAATGCCGGGGCCGCCGCGACGGGACTGGGCGAGCTCGAGCCGCTCGACATCAACGACGCTCCTGCCGGCGCGGGCCCTGCACGCTATTGGCACTTTCCGGGCGCGGCGGGAACGGTTGGCTTTATTAGCGCCATGTCCAACCATTTTTGCGCGAATTGCAACCGTCTGCGCCTGACGGCCGATGGCAACGTGCGTCCGTGCCTGTTCAGCGATGCCGAGTATTCGGTGCGCGACGCCCTGCGCCGTGGTGATGATATGCAGGTACTTTCGATTTGGCGCGATGCCGTGGCCCACAAACCGCAGGAACACGCGATAATTGAGGGCACGCAACGATTCATGTCCCAAATCGGAGGATGATCATATGGCCAAGAGCAGATACGCCGATGCCACCAAGGCCGCTCGCAGGGCCGCGATGTCTGCCCATAAAGTCACGGCTGCGGCGAATGCTGGCAACGCCGACGCGTCTACGCAGCCGTCTGCCAGCGCTGTTGCCGAGCCCGCCCGTGACGCCCGTCGCGACGAGCTGACGCACGTGGACGCCAAGGGCGAGGTACGCATGGTCGATGTGTCCGACAAGGCCGAGACCCATCGCATTGCCATCGCCGAGGGCACCATCCTCATGCACCCCGAGACGCAGGCCATGGTGCTGCAGGACCGCGCCAAAAAGGGCGATGTGCTTGCCTGCGCGCGCGTGGCGGGCATTATGGCCATCAAGCGCACGAGCGACATCATTCCCATGTGCCATCCGCTGCTCATTACCAAGAGTAAGTGCGACATTGCGCCCATCGCTCCGGCGGGGACGCCGGCCGAGGACGTGCCCGAGGGCTGGGCGCCGGCGCGCGCGGACGGGCAGGTTGGCTTTCACGTACTGGTTACGGCCGGCGTGACGGGCAAGACGGGTATCGAGATGGAGGCCCTGACCGGCGCGAGTGCCGCATGCCTAACAATCTATGACATGTGCAAGGCGGTCGATCGCGGCATGGAGATTGTCGATGTACGCCTGCTGCACAAGGAAGGTGGTCGCTCGGGCGTATGGGAT
>CABUZD010000058.1 GCA_902495945.1 uncultured Collinsella sp. | reverse complement strand
GCTAATGATGGTGCCGGGGTCCTGCGGCGCATTGGTGTTCTTGATGACCAGCGGAATACCCGCCTCACGCACAGGGAACACGGCCTCCTCGTGCAGGACGCTTGCGCCCATGTACGAAAGCTCGCGCAGCTCCTCGTAGGTAACGCGGGCGATGGGCTGAGCCTCGGGCACGATGCGCGGATCGGCAGAGTAGAAACCCGAGACGTCGGTCCAGTTCTCGTACAGATCGGCGCCCAGGCACTTGGCCAGAATCGAGCCCGAGATATCGCCGCCGCCACGATCGAGCAGCTTGATCTGGCCCTCACGCGTCGCGCCGTAGAAACCGGGCATAACAAAGCCGCCCTGCTGACCGTACTCCTGCACCAGCTCAGAGGTGCGATTCATGCTGAGCGTACCGTCGTGATGGAACGCCACAACCGTCGCGGCGTCCAGGAACGGTAAGCCCAGGTACTCGGCCATCAGGCGGGCGGTAAAGTACTCGCCACGGCTCACAAGCTCCTCGGTGGAGTAGCCGCCCGAGCGGGCGCGCTCGGCAAAGGCCGCGAACTCCTCACGGATGGGATAGGTGAGCTCCAGCTCGTCAGCGATATCAAAATAGCGCTGGCCAATGTCCTCGAGCAGCTCCTCACACGACACGTGGTACTTGACGTGCGCGTTGACCAAGTAGAGCAGGTCGGTCACCTTCGTGTCGCCCTTAAAGCGGCGACCGCAGGCAGAAACCACCACAAAACGGCGGGCAGGGTCGGCGTCGACAATGGCCTTGATCTTCTTGAAGTGTTCGGCGTCGGCGACCGACGAGCCGCCAAACTTGGCAATCTTAATCATGGGCTTGAGGTTACCTTTCTAAAAAGCCTCTGCGAACCTACTTTGTGCGCTCTGATACCATGGTTTCACCGATTGGGACCAAGGCATCCGAGGAGCAGTGTTATATGGGAACTTATCATAGTACACGAGGACGCACTTTATCGTGCTCAAGTAAGGTGGCAATCCGTACCGGCATCGCTCCCGACGGGGGTTTGTTTGTCTCGGACGAGCTCGGCACCCAGCAGGTCGATATCAGCTCGCTTGCAGATAAATCGTACTTTGAAATCGCTCAAGATGTGTTGGGAATGTTACTGAATGATTACACGGCCGAAGAAATTTCGGCGTGTGTCGACGAGGCATACCGCGGCACATTCGCGAGCGAAGAGGTCACGCCGCTCGTCAAACTCGACGCCGCACCGGGCGCCGACGCCCCTCAGACCTATGTGATGGAGCTCTTTGGCGGCCCCACGAGCGCCTTTAAGGACGTCGCTCTTCAGATGCTCCCCCGCCTCATGGCCCGCACCTCCGCCAAGGACGGCGGCGCCGAGCGCATCATGATCGTCACTGCCACGTCGGGCGACACCGGCAAGGCCGCGCTCGCCGGTTTTGCCGACGCTCCGGGCACGGGCATCACCGTCTTTTATCCCGAGGGCAAGGTCAGCCGCGTGCAGAATCTGCAGATGTCCACGCAGGAGGGCGACAACGTCGCCGTCTGCGGCATCCGCGGCAACTTCGACGATGCCCAGAGTGCCGTCAAGCGCATCTTTGCCGATAAGGAGCTTGCCGAGCGCCTGGAGGCTGCCGGCACGGTGCTTTCGAGTGCCAACTCCATCAACGTCGGCCGCCTGGTGCCGCAGGTCGTCTACTACTTTGCCGCCTATGCGCAGCTGTTGCGCGCCGGCGCCATCGAGGCCGGCGACGCCGTGGAGTTCTGCGTGCCGACTGGCAACTTTGGCGACATCCTGGCCGGCTACTATGCCAAGCGCATGGGCCTGCCCGTCGCCAAGCTCGTCGTGGCGAGCGACAAGAACAACGTGCTCGCCGACTTCCTGACCACCGGCGTCTACGACCGCAACCGTCCGTTCTTCACCACCATCTCGCCGTCGATGGACATCCTCATCAGCTCTAACCTGGAGCGCATGCTGTACTTCCTGTCCGATGGCGACTGCGAGCTCGTTGCCGGCCTTATGGAGCAGCTTGCCCAGACGGGTCGCTACGAGGTGCCCGCCGAGCTGCTAGCCAAGATCCAGAGCGTCTTTGGCTGCGGTTGGGCCAGCGAAGATGAGGTCCGCGCTGCCATCAAGAGCTGCTGGGATGCGAACGGCTACGTGATCGACCCGCACACCGCTTGCGGCTATCACGTCTTTGAAAAGGTCGCTCCCGCCGAAGGCGCCAAGGCCCGCGTACTGCTTTCGACCGCAAGCCCCTACAAGTTCCCGCGCGCCTGCTGCGACGCCCTGGGCCTCGACGTTCCCGAGGACGACTTTGAGGCCATGCGCGTACTCGAGCAAGCCACCAATACGGTCGCCCCGGCGCAGCTCGCCGAACTCGAGTCCAAGCCCGTCCGCTTCGAAGACGTCTGCGACGTCGATGAGATGGCAAGCTACGTCGAGTCTGCAGCAAAAAAGATGGCTACCAACTAAAACCCTTTATAAGGCGCCGGCGAAAGCCGGCGCACCTTCTTTTTATTTAGCTTTTGGGATGATGACGAGCATGCGAGCGGGTCTGGCCGTTTAGTTCGTCGCGAGTTCCGCACGAGCCGGAAAGCACTTAATGTGCTTTCCGAGCGAGCCAGGACTGCCCGAGCAGCGAACTAAACGGCCAGACCCGCCCAGGAGGACCCACATGATCAAAATCACCGTCCCAGCAACAAGCGCCAACTTGGGCATCGGCTACGACACCCTCGGCATGGCCGTCAGCCTCTACTCGCACTTCACCTTCGAGCGCGCCGATAAGCTCACCATCACCGGATGCCCCGAGGAGTTCCAAAACGAGAACAACCTGGTCTACGTCAGCTTTGTCGATGCGCTGGCCGCATGGGGCGAGCCTGCCTTCCCCGTCGCTATCGACATCCAGACCGACGTGCCCGTCGCCCGCGGCCTGGGCTCAAGCTCCACCTGCGTCGTCGCCGGCATTATGGCCGCCGCCGCACTGACAGGCCACACCGTCGATCGCGCTGAGCTCGTCCGCATTGCCACCGAGGTCGAGGGCCATCCCGATAACGTCGCCCCTGCTATCCTGGGCGGCGCCGTCTGCTCCTTTATGCCGACCGATTCGCTCCCCCAGTGCCTGCGCTACGAGGTGAGCGATCGCCTGCGTTTTATTACCGTGATTCCGCCCTACGAGGTACACACGAGCGAGGCGCGCAAGGTCGTGCCGCAGGAGATTCCGCTCTCCACCGCCGTGTGGCAGATGGGCCGCATCGCCGGTATGACGCGCGGCCTGGAGACCGGCGATCTGGACCTGATTGCCGCCGCTAATGACGACCGCATTCAGGAGCCCTATCGTCGCCGCCTCATCCCCGACTACAACGCTGTGCGCGACACCTGCCTTAACGGCGGTGCCAAGACCATCTGGATCAGCGGTTCGGGCTCGACCCTTATGGCCGTGACTGACGACACCATCGTGGCAAAGTTCCTGCAGGTCAAGCTGCGTGAGCAGTTCCCCAAGTGTGACACGCACATTCTGACGTGCGACACGGAAGGCGCCCAGATCGAATACCTGTAGTCGCCGTCCCGTATACCCGCCGGGGAGGCCAGGGGCTTTGCCCCCCAAATCGTCCTCGGACATGGCAGGACCCCCCCTGCGCACATCGTGCGGCGGGGGTCCTGCCGTCCTGCGGAAAGATTTGGGGGCAAAGTCCCTGGCCTCTCCTACGTTAACTTCGCTGGCGGCGGCTACAGGAACCTACGCTCTGGAAAGTCGCCGGGCTGATTTTTTGGCTTCTATTTGATAAAGGCGCACTTCCCAGCATCTCATTCGCCCTATAGCTCTGTTTTAATTTCAAATTGATAATCGATGCGTGGCGTCATCTAATTATCTTCGCTACTCAAAACAGTCCCAAGTTTACGTACTAGCGTCTCAACAGTAATTCCGAGTGCATCCGCATAGACAAACTGCTCATAAACCCTAAGGCTGCGTTCCCCGGTCTCGACCTTTGAGATGAACGACTGAGGTACCCCCAGTTTCTTTGCGAGTTCAACCTGAGTGATACCTTGCTCCCGACGAATCTGGGAAAGGCATTTTCCGCATGTCCTGTTAGCATCAACGTTCATGCCGTTTACGCTATATTCCATTTTGATATATCCCAAACTGGGATATATTTATGTCACCAGCCATTCCGCTTATCAAAAATGCCCATCGCAGATTCATAGCTAGGAAGGAGCCTCGATAAACATGAATGACGAGATGAAGGAGCCCGACGAGGAAAAGGCACTCAGCGAGTCCGACGAGCGGAAGCCGGATTTCAAAGCCGAGCAGTTTTCTGATGGTGCTAGCGACACCCCCTCCTCTGAAATTCCGCCATCAAACGAAGATGACGGCGCACGCAAAAATGAAGAAAACGACTCACTTCTAACGCGGGCCATTCATAAATTAGGCAATAAAAAACGAGCGGCAATCGCAGCTGCCGTGGCAGTTGTCATCATCTTCAGTTTGCCCATGCTGTTTCCTCAATTGTTTTGTAGCCACAAGCTATGGGCCAATGCAACCTGCACTAGCCCCCGTGCATGCAAAAGTTGCGGCAAAACCGAGGGAGAACCTCTCGGGCACGAATGGGAAGAAGCAACTTGTACGACACCGAAGACCTGCCAGCGTTGCGGCGAAACGAAAGGGGAGCCACTCGGACACCAACCGGGCTCGTGGACCAAAGAAGTCGACTACGTAGATGCCACTTCGAAGGAAATACGAGAATGCGAGAGATGCGGAGAGGTCGTTGACACCCGCAACGAGAAGGAAATCACATCTTTTCTTGGCGACGGAAAGTTTTCAATTTCACCTGAAGGCTTTATTGATCGACTTAACGAGGAATTCTCCGATATCCCCAATTGCAGCAGCATGAATGCGGATTACGAACTAGACGATAGCGGCATGGGGCTCGAACTTCAGATCAAAAACGGTTCAAAGATTGCCGGTATTGGAGGCTTCTTTTCGGACTCGAGTAACCCGGTGCTACTCAGCTATCTTGGATCCGAAAACTGCTTCAAAAACATAGTCATGTACTTCGAAAACTCCGACTATGCCGCGGCGACTGCATTGGCAACTATACAAGCAATCGATCCAACACTTTCGTTTTCAGACGCCAAGGAAGTTGGTGCTGCCTGCGTAGATACGCCAACTGTCAAAAATGGAATTACGTACGCAATCGTAGCTTCGAATGGAGAGTACTGGCTAAGCGCTCGAATTGAATAATTTTCTTTGATTACTAAATTCAGACGCCTCTTACTCGCGACATATTAAAATCAACCCCTGGCAGCATCGTCAATCAAAAATTGCCCCGCCGAGCACTTTAGCTTGGCGGGGCATTTCAATATGAAAGCGGATTTAAATATCAACAAGGCCTGCACGCTCCAACGAGACAGCCGGCTTCGCTGTTCTAATTGCTCGAAGTGCATCTTGAGCAATCAGTGGCTTGCATCTCTTTTAGGCTGCGCTGGTTTCTTTGTATTCGAAGACTGGTTCTAGGAGGTCTTCGATGTTGCAGTGAAGGGCTTTTGCTATGGCTCTTACGCTTGTTACCGAAGCTTCATTGATGTTTCTCTGGCGCTGCTCGTACATTTGGATTGAGCGGAGTGACACACCCGATTCGTATGCTAGGTCTTGTTGGGTTTTCTTAAGCTTCTTTCTTGCTAACGCAAGTTTGGTTTGCCTGGACGCTTTTTTCGCCATATCGCAGACGAGGCGAGCCACGCGCTCCTCCGAGGCTTCGTGCCAGGGATAGTACAGACTGCGCAGTGCGTCAAACGGAACGACATGCAGCAGGTCTTCGAAAGACTCCCCTAAACGCCACTGCAGATATGCCAGTATCCAGCCTGTCCAATACTCTGGCGTCTTCTCAAAACGATAGGTGCGATCCGGTATAGATCCGCTCTGATAGCCCGACCTTTCGGCGATAAGCGCGAATAGCTCAACGCCCGATTTTCCCGATACGACCCATGCGTTGCCACGCTCAAACTCACGGGCTACGCCGCTCAGGCAAAAGAGTTCAGCGACCTCGGACCCTTCCGCTCCATAGTCGTTCACGGCATAGTCGAAGCAGTCGCCGAGGTTGCTCATTGCATCCTCGAGGTAATAGATGGGATATGTTCTACTCGGTCCACAATTCGTCAACTCTTGGATCATCTAAATCAACCCTCCCTGTCATTAAATCCCTAATGTAGACACCCTCAGAGTCGAATCCATTCACAGTTTCCAGGTACTTGCGCCGCGCGTTCTGTTCTCGCTTAAAGCGCTTGGGATAATACTCAGATCCCAACGCCTGCCTCCATTCGCGGAATCTGATTGCTGAAAACGCACGCTCACTCATAAGAGCGTATTGGATGCCCAAATCGCCCAAACGCATAATGAGTTGCAGTTGCCTAAGCGAGATCATGCCGTTAACGAACTGTCTTGCAAACGAAAAGTAGGAATCGTCGGCGCGATAACCTCGAATTACGTCATAGGGAGAAATATCAATCAGGCAGTTATCCAGCAGATAGCGAAGTCCTTCGCGCGCCAGCGGTGTCGAAACATTGAACTCCCTATTGTTAGCCAAAATCGCAAGCCAATTGAGAATTGAAAACTCCCCGGACTCCAAATCCAAGACCGCAAGACCATCCATATCGAGCTCATATCGATTCGCGATACCATCGGACTCGGTCCGACATGCCCACTCCATTGCCATTTCCTCATGTGGCGTGCAATAAAACCCACACCCATAGTCATTGAATTGTCTGCATTTACCCAACGACGGATGCTCGACAACAACCTCCGACCCGTGCCAAAGCTCCATATCGACCTCCAAACAAAAATATCACCCCAGTGATAGTGTACCAACAACTATCACTGGGGTGATATAGATAGATGCAAACTATTGCCTGCCAAGAGCCCTTACTAGAGGCAAGCCTCGGCGATGCGCTTTTTGAGTTCGTCGATGCCGGTGCCGGTTTGGGAGCTTGTAATGATTACGTTCTCGGCCGGAACGTTGAGCTGCTTTTTGATGGCTGCTGCCTGGCGGGCCTGCTGGGTGCGACTGAGCTTGTCGGCCTTGGTGAGGCAGACGATAAAGTTGAACTCGTTGCCCTGCAGGTAGTCGATCATGTCATGATCGAGCTTGCTCGGGTCATGGCGAATGTCCACCAGCGACACAACCAGGTTAAAGCTGCGCTCGGAGTCGAAGAAGTCGCCGATAAGTTCTGCCCAGCGGTCACGCTCGGCCTTGGAACGACGGGCGAAACCATAGCCCGGCAGGTCAACGAAGTGCACGTCGTCGGCCTCGAAGAAGTTGATGTTGCTCGTCTTGCCCGGTGTGCTCGAAACCTTCACCAGGTTCTTGCGGCCAAAAAGCTTGTTCATGATCGACGACTTGCCCACGTTGGAGCGGCCGACAAAGCTCACCTCGGGGCAGGTGGACTCGGGAATCTGCGAAACCTTGCCATAGCTGGCGACGAACTTGGCAAGCTGGTAGTTAATGGAATCGGCCATGGACACTCCTTGGTCGTAGGTTCTTACAAAAGAGCGCGCTAATAGATAGCAGCGATACGGCGAACGATATCGAGCGTAATGCCACTCGCGGTACGGGCATACTCGAACAGGTCGAACTCGCGGTCGCAAATCGCATCGTACGCTTCATCACAATTATCGCTGATAGCGCGCAGCACCAGGCAATCGACACCATTTTTAGTTGCTACATGGGCAATCGCCGCGCCCTCCATGCCGACACAATCGGCATGCGTCGCCTCGATAGCGTCGTTGCGCATGGCAGCGCCCGTCACAAAACGGTTGCCCGTGGCAATCGTGCCGACCAGGAACTGCTTTGCGCCCTCGTTCGAGGCGGCTGCATTTGTCGAAGCGTTGACAAAGCCACGCTCAGAAAGCACATCGGCAGCAATATCGACCAGCGCAGGCGTCGAGCCAAACTCCTCGAGCCCCGGTGCAGACTCGGCGATAAGCGCGGTATCGGTATCCAGATAGCGCAGGCGTTTGCCGATGACCACGTCGTCGATATGGAGCTTGGGGTTCAAACCGCCCGCGATACCCGAAAGCACAACTGCCTGTGGAGCATACTTGCTAATGAGGTGCTGCGTCGCAGCAGCGGCGTTCACCGTGCCCATGCCCGCCGTTGTGGCGACAAGCGTCAGGCCGTCGAACTCACCGCTCACAACGGTCAAGCCTGCCTCCTGTGCCTCGCAAACGTTACTCAACTCTTCCTTAATCTGCATGATCTCTTTTTCGAGTGCACCGATAATCGCGATGGTAGCCATGCCATTCCCCAAACCTATACGAAATTCTCAACCACGGTATGGTACCAGCATTTTGTTTGACCTCGTCAAACGAACACGCTAGGCCAGTGCAGCTCGCGTATCAAACAGAGCCTTTGCAATCGCAGCCGTAACCTCGCTCGAGCGGTCGCTCCACGGCATCGATGTCATGATGCTCATGACATAGGTACGGCCATCGATGTCGATAAGGCCCGCATCGCATGTCGAATAGCAACCATCCTCGCTAATCCAGCCTGCCTTGTTGCGCACCAAGGCTTGGTCGTCCACAATGCCGTCACGAATAAACGATCGGGCCGTAGAGGCCAGAAGGCCCGACAGCCATTGTGACGTCTCGGTATCATGGCTCAGATACTCGCTCATCTCGCACCACAACTTGGCCGAGGTGCGCGGGCAATAAGTGGGAAAATCACTCATCGGATCGAGTGCGGTATCGCAATCGACGCCAAGACCGACAATCCAATCCTCGTAACCGACACGGTCAAACGCCGCACGTAACGCGATAAACGAATCGTTGTCCGAATTAACGACCGCGGCCTCGATCAGGTCGCGCACCGTCTGCCAGCCCATGTTGTAGCCGCCATAGGTGCCAAGGGAATCATCGAGCGACACTTGCCCTGTCTCGACCAGAGACTCGCAGATGTACAACGCATAGAGTGCCTTGTAGCTACTCGCGCCGTAAACCTCGACATCGGCGTTATACGTCACGCCCTTGCCACTTGACAGGTCGTAGAACACCACGCCCACATCGCCCAATTCCTTGGCCTGGTCAAGGGCATCTTGGAGCGCGGCGAGGCTCTCATCCTCCAGGGCGGGGATCTGGTCATCAACCAGTGAGAAGGTCTGCACGGTATCGCCTGAGGGAATATCGTTAAAGTCCGCCTTCGAAAGCCTCGTCTTGAGGCTCGCTGTCGACAGGGTTTGACTTGCGGTGGCTTTAGATTCAGAGACCTTTTTGTTTTGCGTCTGTACCGTTGACGCATCTGAGTGTGCCATTCGCTCCGACGCGTAGGTTTTGGCGGTAATTCCGAGGATAATAACCGCCAACGTTAGCATCCCAATGGCGGCAATCTTCGTCACGCGGATGCGAGCGTCAGCGAGGCCACGCGAAGGCGTGCCCTTCGTCCCATATCTGCTGCCATGCTGCGGCACATACTCGTCTCGCGATGCGTTGTTTCGCACGTGGTCTCCTGACTGCTACCGTTTATATACGAGCAGCATAATACCGAGCAGGCATTTCTTTCCAAAGATATTCAGCGGCGTTTAAGGTGTCTTTAAAGAAACCACAAGCGTATTTATCCATATGGCACGATTCTGTTGCGCATCTCCGCCCAAAACGCAGTTGCGGTGGAATAGTTCCTGTTTGGGCGGCATAAGCCGAAAAACAAGAACTATTCCACCGCAACTTGACGGGACTCTTTGGCAATCAACTTGGTGCTCAGGGGCACTCATTTAAGTCTGTCCCCAATGAGTGCCCTTGGGGAGCGAAAATGGCTCGCTAGCCGATAGCGTTTTTGAGTTCCGCGCGGCGCTTTTTCATGCCCGTCATGACGGCGTTGCGCAGCTCGGGCATGCGCGCGGTATCCATCTGGGGCACGCCCTCGAGCTTATAGGGAATGCCCAGTTGCTCGTACTTGACGACGCCCATCGTGTGATACGGCAGCATTTCCAAGCCCACCACGTTATGCCACGGGGCAATCAGGCGACCGAGTGCCTCGCACTCCTCCACCGTGTCGGTAATGCCCGGCACCACTACGTGACGGATAACGACCTTGATCCTGCGACGCGCCAG
>CABUZD010000057.1 GCA_902495945.1 uncultured Collinsella sp. | reverse complement strand
GGCATTGCTGTAGATCCTATTCGTGGCATGGGTGTCACCCTGGGCGACCCGGGCAAATATCCTGCGCCGCGTGGCTTTCGTCATAAGGCTGCCACTCCCTTTGCTCCCGGTAGGGAGGGCACTGTCCGTTGCGGTTTCTTTGAGCGCGGCACGCACAGGATCGTTGCCGTACCCGAGTGTCCTGTCGAGGCGCCGGGTGCCCGTCAGATTCTCAACGGCATCGCGCGTGAGGCTGAGCGCCTGCGCATTCCCGCCTTTAACGAGGACAAGCATCTGGGCTTGCTTCGCTATGCCGTCGTTCGCTGCGGCTGGCGTACCGACCAGGTCATGGTCACGCTCGTGACCGCTCAGCGCGACTTGCCGCATGCGCAGGAGTTCTTTGAGGCTGTCGCCGCACTCAATCCGCACATCGTCACCGTCGCCCAAAACATCAACGGACGTCCCGGCAACGCCATCCTCGGCGAGGAAACCCGCATTGTATATGGCGCCGAGTGCATGCGCGACCAGCTGCTCGGTTGCGAATTCGATATCTCCCCTACCGCGTTCTATCAGACCAATCCGCAGCAGACCGAGCTGCTCTATCAGCTCGCTATCGACGGCATGGATCTGCACCAGGGCGATGTGCTTATGGATGCTTACTGCGGCAGCGGCACCATCGGTCTTTGCGCAGCTAAAGATGCCCAGAACAAGGGGATCGGCATCATGCTGCTCGGTGTGGAGCGCAACCCGGCGGGCATTGCCGACGCACGCCGCAATGCCGAGCTCAACGGCCTCACCCGCAGCGCTTGGTTTATGGCCGACGATGCCACCGATTACATCCTAGATGCCGCCGACAACAACGAGCGGATCGATGTCCTTTCCATCGACCCGCCGCGTGCCGGCTCCACCCCCGAGTTCCTCGAAGCTGCCTGCGCACTTAAGCCGCGCCGCATCACCTATATCAGCTGCAACCCCGTGACTCAAGAGCGCGACCTGCATCAGCTCCTCGACGGAGGCTATCGCCTGCTCAAGATCACGCCCGTCGACATGTTCCCTCACACCGACCACACCGAAACCGTAGCGGTCCTCGAACGCCGCTAACCAACCTCAGTATATTTTTGGGACAAGAAAGGTGGCGACCCGCCTGGGCCGCCCCCTTCGCTTGGTTTATAAACTCCGCTACATCCCATTGCGCAGATCGCACACGCCGGCTGCCGCCATCTCGCGCAGCAGCGTCTCGCGGTCGCGCGTCACGATCAAATCCAGCGGGAAGTGAATCTCGTCGAGCATCTTGCGCGCGTGATCGAGCTTGCCAATGGCCATGCCAATGTGGGCATCGGTCGACACGCCAATGCCCACGCCCAGCTCGGCGCAGCGCTCGGCGATCTTGCGGCATACGGCCCAATGCTCAGTGTCGACACCGTGTTCAAGACTATGGTTGTTGATCTCGATAATCTTGTGCTTGGCCTTAGCTGCCAACAGTACCTCGTCGATATCGAACGGCACGCCCGAGCGACCCGCGTGGCCCAGCATGAACACCTTGGGGTGTTCCAAGGCATTGACATACATCTCGGTCGTTTGGGCCAGCGTCGCGCCCTCAGCAATCTGCGGATTATGCACGCTTGCAACCAAATAATCCAAATTACGCGTAACCAAATCGAACAGTGAATGCTGACGGCTGTACGAATCGCCGGCAATATCGAGCGTGACAGGAGTGTCCTCGCCAAACAGGCTTCCGTCCAGCGAAACGATATCGGCCTCGGCACCACGCAGCACCAGCACGCCGCTCCAAATGCGCGGCCAGATATCCTGGTTGATAAAGAATTGGTAACTGCGCAGGTCATTGGGGCAAGCCGTAACCATAGAGCTCAGATGGTCGGCAGATCCGAGCACCTGCAGGCCACGCTCTGCCGCCCAGTACACATTCTCCTCAATGGTCGAATATGCATGCGCAGAGAACATCGTATGGGTATGAATGTCACAAGAAAGCAGGTAGGGCATCAGGTCTCCTTATCTGGCACGGCCGTCGCTTATATTCATTGTACGCATAGCCTTCGATAGTCGTAAAACCGCTCCATCCCAAAGACACAACGTCCATGACAACGGGGTCCGGCTTAACACCAAACCCCGTTTCACGTAAAACATTGTAGGCAGAGCGCTTTACTCTTAACGATACTCGTCCGCCAACTGTTTCCAAGCGGGTAGCGAATTGACAATCGTTTCGTAACTCACGCAATAGCCCAGGCGGAACCAACCCGGCATACCAAAGCTGTCCGAGGGAACCGCAAGCAACTCATACTTCTTTGCGCGCTCGCAAAACGCATTCGCATCGGGCTCCAACGCTTTCACCCATAGGTAGAACGCGCCATCCGGCTCAACATACGTGTAGCCGTACTCCGCCAAGGCGTCGGTAAGCGCCGTGCGGTTGCGTGCATAGGCCTCAACGTCACTCGGCTCATCGATGCAATCGATGATCACGCGCTGGAAGAGTGCCGGTGCGCATACAAAACCCAGCGTACGGGCAGCACCCGCAACAGCCGGCATCAGACGGGCAGCCTGCGGATTGGTGTTGGGAACCAAGATCCAGCCCACGCGCTCGCCCGGTAGCGACAGCGACTTGGAATACGAGTAGCACACGACGGTGTGCTCGTAGATCGAAGGAACCCAAGGCACCTCGGCACCGTACACGATCTCGCGGTACGGCTCATCCGAGATGAGCATGATCGGATTCTCGGGATCGCGCTGAGCGTTGGCCTCGCGCAGAGCATTGGCCAGTCGCGTCAGCGTGTCGCGTGTATATACGGCACCAGTCGGATTGTTGGGCGAGTCGATGATAACGGCAGTCGTCTTATCGGTAATCGCCTTGAGCACGTTGTCCACGCTCAGCTGGAACGTATCTTCATCGGCGAGCGCCTCAACACACGTACAGCCGGCCTTCTCAATCCAAACGCGATACTCCGGAAAGTACGGGGCGATAACAATAACCTCGTCGCCCGGATTCGTAACGGCGTTGAGCGCGCAGGTGAGCGAAGCCGCGGCACCCACCGTCATAAAGACGTCTTTGCCCTCATAGCTCGTGCCAAAGCGGCGGTTGAGCGATTCGGCCACAGCGGCACGACATTGCGGCAGGCCCGGTGCGGGCGTGTAGCCGTGCAGCTGGTCGGTCGGCAGCTCCAGGGCCTTCTTAATGGACTCCGCCACAGCAGCGGGTGCCGGAACGCTCGGATTGCCCAGCGAAAAATCGAATACGTTTTCCGCACCGATCTGCGCCTTGCGCTCAAGGCCATAGCTAAAAATCTCACGGATGATGGAGCTTTCCGCACCGCGAGCATACATAGTTTCGTTGATCATCTGTTCCCCTTTCGCATAGGCGCTATTGTACGCTTTAGCCGAGCAAAGTGTCGCAGCAATGTTGATTGGGGACAGACTTAAATGCGTGAAAACGCTCATTTAAGTCTGTCCCCAATCAACAGACGGCCCCATATCGCTCAAAAGAAAAAGCCTCCGCAGGTTTCCCCGCGGAGGCTTTCGCCACAAAGACTATTTGTCGGCGTCGGTGTCGGCATCGACGACGGCATGGTCATCGTCAGCATCATCGGATGCGGCTTCGGCATCCTCCTGCATGGCCGCCTGCGCAAAGGCCGCGGCATCAGCCGCCAGCTCCTCCTCGCTCATTCGAGGCACGCGCTTCTTGGTCGGCATGCCGGCCGCCTTGGCATTGCGCTCCTCCTTGGCCGCCAGGATATCGCCCTCGCGCTCAAGGTAGGCATCCCACTCGTTGTCGAGCAGGGCGTTCACGGCGTCGTCTTCGACGGTCTCGCGCTCAAGCAGCACCTTCGCCATCAGATCGAGCTGATCGCGACGGGCATCCAAAATCTCGACCGCACGGCGATGGGCCTCGCGCATAATGCGCTGGACCTCGATGTCGATGCGACGCGCTGTCTCCTCGGAGTAATCCTGGTGATCGGCGTAATCGCGTCCCAAGAATACCTGATGCTGCGCCTCGCCAAACACTTGCGTGCCGAGCTCCTCGCTCATGCCCAGGCGCGTGACCATCTCGCGCGCCATCTTGGTCGCGCGCTCCAGGTCGTTGCTCGCGCCCGACGTGATGTCGTCGCACATGAGCTCCTCGGCAACGCGACCGCCCAAGAACACGGCAAGCTCGTCGAGCATCTCGTTCTTGGTCTTGAGGAAGTGGTCCTCCTGCGGAAGCTGCAGCGTATAGCCCAGCGCCTGGCCGCGGCTGACAATCGAGATCTTGTGGACCGGATCGGAATGCTCCAAGATGTGACCCACCAGGGCATGGCCGCTCTCATGGTAGGCAATCGTGGTGCGCTCGGCTTCGGTCATCACACGACCCTTGCGTTGCGGTCCGGCAATCACGCGCTCCATCGATTCCTCGACCTCGTCCATCGAGATCACGGAACGATGGCGGCGGGCAGCCAGCAGCGCAGACTCGTTGAGCAGATTTGCCAAATCGGCACCGGTGAAGCCAACGGTCATCTGGGCGAGCTTCTCAAACTTCACGTCCTCGTCCATCGGCTTGTTCTCGGCATGCATGCGCAAGATCTGCTCGCGGCCCTTCACATCCGGACGGTCGACCGTGACCTGACGGTCAAAACGACCGGGACGCAGCAATGCCGGATCCAGGATGTCAGGACGGTTGGTCGCAGCAATCAGGATGACCGACTCGCTCTCCTCAAAACCGTCCATCTCGACCAGCAGCTGGTTGAGCGTCTGCTCGCGCTCGTCGTGGCCGCCGCCCAAGCCAGCTCCGCGCTGACGTCCCACGGCATCGATCTCATCGATGAAGATGATCGACGGGGCCTGGGACTTGGCCTCCTTAAAGAGGTCACGCACACGGCTGGCGCCGACACCCACGAACATCTCGACAAAGTCGGAACCAGAGATGCTAAAGAACGGCACACCCGCCTCGCCGGCAACGGCCTTGGCCAGCAGCGTTTTACCGGTGCCCGGAGGGCCCACCAGCAACACGCCACGCGGGATCTTGGCGCCCAGTTTGCGATAGCGATCCGGATCGCTCAAAAAGTCACGGATCTCCTCGAGCTCCTCGACTGCCTCGTCCACGCCGGCAACATCTTCAAACTTGACCTTGGGGCGCGTGGCCTCGTTGGTCTTGGCGTTGGTCTTGCCAAACTGCATGTTCCTGTTGTTGGCGCCCATCATCTGGCGCATAAAGTAGAACATGATAGCGATCAGGGCGATCGTCGGAAGCACACTCATCGCCAAGTCGCCCCAAAAATCGGGATCATTGGTGTTGACGATGTACTTAGTATCGGGGTGCTCCGCCATAAGCTCGGCAAGCGAATCGGAGCCGACATAGGTCGAGGAGAAGCTCTTGAGCTCGCTCGTATCGCCCTTGTCCTTCTTCGTCTTCCAGTAATGACCCGTCACGCTTCCGTCTTGAACCGTATAGGTCAGATCTTCGACGCGATCCTGCTTGATGGCACTCACCATCTCGCTCGTCGCGAGCTTAACGGTATTGCTGGAATTGGCAAAGCCGGAGCCCATGTTAAAGAAGGCGTAGCCCAGGAGCGAGCAAGCCAAAATAAAATACAGCCAGCCCGTACGCGTGGGCTTCTTGCCTCCGGGCACCCCCGGGATCTTAGGCTCCCGGGGAGTCTGGGAATTGTTATCGTTACGGTCGTCGGGCATCTTACGAATAAACCTCCGGTTTCAAAATGCCCAGATACGGAAGGTTACGATAGCGCTCGGCATAGTCGAGGCCGTAGCCCACCACAAAGGCATCGGGGCAATGGGTTCCAACATACTTGGGCGTGATGGCCGAGGTACGGTCCTCAACGTCCTTCCACAGGAAGGCGGCGACCTCCAGAGAAGCGGGCTTGCGGCTCTCGAGGTTCTTCATCAGATACTTGAGCGTCAGGCCCGAGTCCAGAATGTCCTCGACGATCAGCACGTCGCGACCGCGGATGTCGATATCCAGGTCCTTAATGATACGCACGATACCCGAGGACTTCACGCCGTCACCATAGCTCGAAACAGCCATGAAATCGATGTTGGTCGGCAGCTCGATCTTGCGCATCAGGTCGCCCATAAAGACCACGGCGCCGCGCAGGACCGCAATCAGCACCAGATCCTTACCCGCGTAGTCGCGAGTAATCTGCTCGCCTAGGCGAGAGACGATACCGTCGATATCCTCCTGCGTAAACAGAACCTTCTCGATATCCGGATGTTGAGAAGCCATGACAACCCTTTCTTGTGCTTATCGCCCACACACCGCCGTATGGACGCGAACTTCACATTCTAGCAGCGCACGGGGTATATTTTCCAGCCCGTACGCCATCAGCGCGGGAATACCGTCAACGTCGCACAGAATAGCTGGCGTGGGACGCTATTCCGCATCGACCACGCGGAGCAGATATGCCACGCGCGTTGCGGCCGTGCACTTAAAACGCTCGTCCGCGCGAACTCCGGCGACCCACACCACGGCACCTCCCGGCGCCGTCCTCACCATGGGCACGCCGGCGCGCTCGGAAACGGGAATGCGAGCCTCGCCTAGCAAATCGGATACTTTCTTGCTTCGGCCACTCATCCCTAACGGGCACATCACGTCTCCCGGCGCGGGACCGTCCACCCACAGGCGCGCCAATCGCGCCTCGGCAGGGATCTCGCCACGCGAGCCCGCCAGGATCCGCTCACTATCGCTGTCGGCAAAACCCAGGGCAGCCGCGTCTACCAAAGCTGTCACTTCCCCGGCAGCCGCAAGCTCACGGGCGCGGCGCACGATATCGCATCCCGGTTCAACAGCCATCGGTTCTGTGACCAGCATACGTCCCCCGCCCAACGGCAAACGACCGGGTACGGTAACCCAGTCCGCGACCAGGCCCTCGCGAGCCGCCGGCGCCTTAAACGCCAGCATGCCAAACTCAATGCGTGCGTCAATCCCCGCCGGAAGCGTGACCGAACCGGTGCCCTCGGCAACGCAGGAAAGGACTCGCTCCACATGTCGCATCTCGGGACGAGCGTCCGGATCGATGCGCTTAATCGCCAGTCGCACGATGCGCCGCGCGATTACCACCTCGGCCGCAGCCAAGCGCCTGGCATCGAGCACCAGTGCGCCCGCTGCCTCTTTGCGCAAACAGCTTCGAAACGCCTGTGCCGAAAGCTGAGACAAAAACGCGTCCTCATCGCCTAAGATCTCGCAGGCGGCACCAATCGTCTTGCAGACGCTCGCGTTGCGCTGCGCCACCACTGGCATTACTCGATGGCGCACGTAGTTTCGCAGATACGAGATATCCCCATTGCTCTCGTCTTCACGCCACGGCTGACCATGTACCTGTAGATAGCCCACGATCTCGCCATGAGTTAGGTCGAGCAAGGGACGCACCACGATATTCCTCCGGCGAGGAATGCTCGATAGGCCAGCGGGCCCCGAACCCTTAATCGCGTTCATCAAAAACGTTTCCGCGCGATCCGAAGACGTGTGCGCGGTGCAGATACGAGCCGCCGTTCGCGGTGCCCCCGTCTGGGCGCAGAGCTCGCGAACATACCTCCGCGCCGCGGCATAGCGCACCTCGCGGGCCGCGGCCTCAATATTGCCCGACTCCCCATCAAAATAAGCGTGCTCCACGCACAGCGGTAAACCATATTTCGCGCAGAGCTCACGCACAAAGGCCTCGTCGCCATCGGACGCCTTGCCGCGCAGATGATGGTTTACATGCAGCACATGCAGGCGCTCGCGAGCAATGGGGGCAACACCGCGTCCGTCTTGGATATCCAGCTTTGATGTGCACGCCATAAGAAGCAGTGCCGTCGAGTCCGCGCCGCCTGATACCATGAGCACGACAGGAGCAGCCTGCTGCCTCGTCCGGGTCTCATCGACTGCCCCAGGCACGGCATGGTGTCCGTAATGCTGAGATACCGTAGGCATTTGCTTCCTCCTCTATTCGTCCGCACCCATTGTATCCTTTGGAATCTTATGTCTCGTCTGCACCTTCATATCCTCGGCAGTGGCTCTAAAGGCAACTGCGCACTCATCGAAGGCCCGCAGGGGCTCATTATGGTCGATGACGGACTGTCTCGCCGCGAGACATTAAAGCGCATGGCAGAACTGGGGCTCTCGACAGACAACGTCTCGGCTCTTCTCATTACTCATGAGCATAGCGATCACATCAAGGGCCTCGATGTCTGGTGCAAGCACTGGCACGGCCCCCTCTTTGCCAGCAGGGGCACTCTTTCGAGCAAAGAAAATCTTTCGCATCTGCCTGTCGAGGAATTCGATCCCGGTGACACCCTATCCATTGCCGGCATCCACGTGCAAACCTACTCAACGTCACACGATGTCATCAATCCAGTCGGCTATCGATTCGACACCCTCGATGATTCCATCGGTTTTGCCACCGACACCGGAGAGCTATCGAGCCAAGCCATGAACGCCCTCAAAGATTGTCGAGTCCTCGCGCTCGAAAGCAACCATGATGTGACCATGCTGCGCGAGGGAGAATATCCCCGCTTTCTTCAGGAGCGCATCCTGTCTGCAAGGGGACACCTCTCCAACAGCCAAGCCGCCGAAGCCGCGCACGAACTTGTTACCGATCGCACCGAACAGCTCATTGCCATGCATATCAGCCAAGATAACAATCGTCCGAGCCTTACCGTCAAAAGCTATGCCAAAGCTCTGGCCGCAACCCTGGATGACGAGGTCGGCAGCTCCGCAACCCTTCTCCGAGGATCGCGAAAACTCTCGATACGCCCTGCGAGTCAGTATCAGCCGGCAACCATTCAATAGACTGTCCTAGACAGCAAAAGGGGCCGAGAATCGCTTCCCAGCCCCTTTTGCTGTCTTTTAATAGCGCAGAACACCAACGAAGTTAGTCGATGGAGATCTTCGTAACGTTCTTCTTCTCGACGATCTTGGGAACCGTAACGGTCAGGATGCCGTCAGCGTACTTAGCCGAGAGGCCCTCGCTCGAAGCGTCCTTTAGATACACGCCACGCGTCGCGCTGTACGAGCTGAACTCCTTCTGCAGGAAGTTCTTGCCCTCGTTCTCCTCGTCTTCCTCGACATTCACGCTAATGGACAGACGGCCCTCATTGAGCTCGACATCGATATCGTCCTTGGCGACACCGGTCAGATAGGCCTTGACCTCATAGCCGTCGCCCTTATCCTCAACGTCAACGGGAAACGCCTTGGAAGCAATCGAGTTGTTTGCAAGGTCGGTCATATCATCAAACAGATCGAACAGCGAGCTAGCAGAAGGACGAACGCCAAAAACCGAACGATAAGGAACCATGCTTGCCATGTTTACCACTCCTTTTAGGACTGCCGAGCCATCTTCTAGGTGACTGGGACTTCTTTTGACGCTCTTATATATGCCCACACAGTGCTTATATATACATCGACTATAAAGTTTTTTGAGTCAACTACTATAAGCATATCTAAGTGTGCGTGACTCAGGTTTTAGTAAGGTTAAGGTTCTTTGAACCAGAGCTTAAATAACGAGTATGTTCGCAGCTACAAATAGCAAGGGGCTTACAATGAGCGCGTACACGTTGTTGGTAACGAGCTAAAGGGCATCATGGACGACCAAAACCAGAACAAAATGTTTATGCCGACGCAGGGGGAAGATACTTCCACGCAGCCGCCGCGGTTCCATCGCCCCCACATCTCGCAAGAGCCCATTAATGATCCGGAGCCCGAGTATGTGACGAGAAATCGATATCAAACGCTCGAGGATGCCCAAACGGGACGTAAACATATGGGCGTCGCCTCGGGAGACCCTGTATATCTGAAAGACGCACCATTATCTAAAAACAGCGCAGCTAGTGATGAGCCGATGAAAGCATCCGCCACTCATCGACAAAGAGGTCCTCGACCAAAGCAAACCTTGACGCATTCGGCTCGCTATCTCGAAACGCCAAAACAGGGAAAATCAATCTTCGTTTCGACAAGTAAACGACGCAAGCAGCATCGACTGACAATCCTGCTTTTGATCATTGCGGTCATAGCAGTTGCCCTTGTTATTCGATTTATCTTCTTTAAATAAAGGCTCAATACCAAAAACGATAAGATCGTCTGGTGTAATAGAGTCATTTACGCCCCGTAAACGCAAAAAAGGGGGAGGCCGCGTGGCCTCCCCCTTCTCAGTTCAAGCGTACGGCTCGGTGCCGTCCACCGGTCAGCGGCGCCCTGGCCTCCCACGGG
>CABUZD010000056.1 GCA_902495945.1 uncultured Collinsella sp. | reverse complement strand
TTGGATCGTTGAGCACGACGGGCGCTGGGGAGCCATCGAGGTCAAGCTGAGTGATGCAAAAGCAGACGATGGAGCGAGAAATCTCAAGGCGCTGGAGAGGAAAGTGCTCTCCAATCCTGCCGCCCAGAATGCCGCGCCGGCGTTTTTGGCGGTCGTGGTTGGAAAGGGGAGCATTGCCTATACACGCGACGACGGCGTGGCGGTGATTCCCATGGCGGCACTTGGGGCGTAGTGGTTTTGCGGGCGTGCCGTGCTTCCTTTACCGAAAATCCATTTGGTAAACCAGATGCTCGCGGATAGAATAAAGTTGACGGCAGCCCAAGGGTGATAGCTGGGCAGCGCCGTTGCTTGGTCAAGAGGTCAGTGCTTTAATGGCAGCGACTTGTTATGCTTCGAATGCTGCTTGAGTGCCTCGGAAAGTTCGATAAGCGCCGTGAAGAGCGAGACCAAAGCAACCAAGAGCTCTACGAGCTCTGATGAGCCCGGGATGACCTCTGATTCAAGTCACCGGGCCTCAATTTTTATCACATGCATTTTGAATAGAGCGGGCGGGATCCCTTGGGGCCGTCTGCATGGCGCGTGCCTGGCGTATGGCATTGCGCCCCGCTTTCATGTCCGCGCGGGCGCCTATCCTTACGGCAATGTAGCCGCCTATGTAGCAAGCGGCAGGCAACGGAGAAAGGCCCTAACCGTGTCAGCTGATAAGACGCCGTGCATCTCGGCTATCGATACGACGAACTTTGCGCGCCAGATTGTGCTGGACTTTGAGTTTGCGCCGGTGCCAAAGCAGCGCCAGCGCCGTGGGCTGCGCAATGAGATTATTGAGGTCGGCGCCGTCAAGCTCGATTACCACGGCAACGTTATGGGCGAGTTCTCGCAGTTTGTGCAGACGGAATTTACCGAAGGCGTTGCGTTTCCCGTCCGCGAGCTCACAGGGATATCGGCTGTGGACACCGCGATGGCCGATCCGCTCTACGTGGTGATCAAAAGGCTCAGCGATTGGATCGGTCGCTACTCCGCCCAGGTGGTTTGCTGGAGCGGGACGGACCGTCGACAGCTTTTGACCGAGTGCCAGGCAAAGCACATCGACCTTTCCGCATTTCCTACGGACTGGGCCGACCTGCAGGCGTTTTACACCTCGATCATGGATGTGGGTAGCCACGGGTGCGTCTCGTTGAGCGACGCGGCAACGTGGTTTGGCATCGGGTTCGACGAGTCGACGGGCCACGCCCACAGCGCCCTGGCCGATGCGCGCGTGACCGCTAAGCTGCTCAAGCAGATGATGGAGGGGGACTACCGCGTGAGCCCGCGCGCTCAGGAAGTCCGCCAGCGGTGGGGGATGGGCGAGCGAGTCCAGACGCGCCTCTCCAGCAAGTGCCCCGAGCTGAGCGATCTGCTGCTAAAGCTGAAGGCGGAGGGGAGGTAGGAGGGCGTTAGCTGTCTGCGTGGCGCGTGCCTGCCGCGTATCGCTACTCTTCCTGTTGCTTGGCAGGCAGGATGTAGACGTTCTTGGCGTCCACGGCAATCTGCGTGGGATGATTGTAGAGGGTGTCTACTTCCATTACGCTCTGCTTGAACGGCGCAACGTCGGGCGTCTTTGCCTGATGGAGCTTCTCGAGGAGTTTCTCGGATTGCCTGTCGTTGAACCTGCCGATGTCCTCTCCTGCACCCTCGAGCGCCTCGTCGATGAGCGTATGTTCGCCCACGGGGGTCTTTGCGATGGCGTGACCGAGCATCTTTCCAGCGGATGCGATACCGCCCAGTAGCGCCGAATCGACGGTGTCGGCAGCCCCCGCTTCGAGTGCGTTGTAGCAGTCGGTGTAGAGCTCGCGGTACGCGATCGAATCAGCCTCGATCTTCGCGGTGGCGTCCGCGAGCTTTGCGGGCTCGAAGTTCTGGGCGAGCATGGGTTCGAGGAACAGCGAGAACGCGTGGATGTAGGTGGCGAGCTGGCAGTCTTTGAGGTAGTCGAGCACCTTGTCGAGGCGTCTGCCCAAGCCGTCTCGCACCTCGATGAACCCTTTCTTTTTCAGATCCGCCTGCGCCTGCGAGCGGAAGAGTTCCATGTCTTGTGCGGACGACTGCTTGATGTCGAGCACCTTCATATGGGCGTTTGCCATGTAGGTGGCGTTGCCGTAGTTGAGGCCGTAACCGTTGAGGATGTCTACAAGCGTCTTGAGGTTGCCGCGCATGTTGGCCTTGTCGCGCTGACGCATGTACTCGAACATTTCGTCGACGGACTCCTGGATGGAGTCGAGTTTTTGGTTTATCTGCGCGATTGCGGCTGCCATGAATAGCGACGTTGGATCGTAAGGCACCTGCGTGACGCTCGTGGCGATGTCGCCCTCGACTACGTGGAAGCGCGCCTGTCCAAAGCCCTTGACTGCGTCGCGGTAGCCCCCTGTGAGACCGCTGCCGTCCTTGAACGAGTAGAGTATTGACGGATCGAGTGGGTTTCCAAACTTGTCAGTCGCCTGGAGCAGCGTGGGTACGCTCACCGTGTTAGTGACGGTGCGAAACATCGAGGGGAGCGAGGCGAACGCCACGCCGAGCTGGGGGATTCGGTCGAGCGGGAGCTTGATGGCGCCGGAGACGTCCACCCGCTCCTGGGTGAGCGCGAGATGGATTTTGGTCGATGCGAGTTGTTTGGCCACGAGTCCCTCTCGGCCGTCGTCCGCCGAGGGTTTGGTCTCGTTGTCTGCCATAGCGCGCTCCCTGTTTACGTTGATAGTCGTGGGCATTATCTCATCGCCTGGTGGCTTGCCAGAGCGGGGTAGAGACCGAGCGTCTGGCGAAACTCGTTAACTGATTGCATTTCAGCGGATTGGGTTGATTATAAGAGAAGGACGGCTATCCATCTGCTCTTCCCAGTTGAGTTCGCTTTGAGCTACTGTTCGTGCCTATGCTGCTTGGGCTCAAGCCTTCTCGCTGCCGTGAAGCAGGCCGTGGCCGCCATGGCTAATGCGATGCTGGCCATCCAAGCGGAGTCGCCGGTCGCGGCGAGCTTTGGTTCATCGGCTGTCGTGCGTCCCGACCTTTTTGTAGACGCCTCGTCGGCGTCCTTTTCAGGAGTGGCAGGATCACTTTTGTTGTCGCCGGGTGAATCTACGTCGGTCTTTCCGTTCGTCTGTCCCCCTTGGCCCTTCTCATCCACGATGAAGGATGCATCAGTCGCCGTCCCGTTCTTCCAGACGGCCGTGACGGTGTGTCCGCCGGCTGCAAGCGTGTCCAGGTAGGCCGGCCTGAGCTCGATAATCGTGCTGCCCCTGGTTGCGGTGTAGTTCCCGGCGGAGACCTCAGTTCCGTCCACGAGGAGACGCGTGAACTCATCGAGAGGACCGCTGAAGCGGAAGGTCAGACCGAACCCGCCGCCCTTTGCATACGCCTGCCCGTCGCCCTTGGTGGCGGCATACAGCGGGGCGGTCACGTCGAAGGTGACGTCCCCCGCATCGTCGACATCAAAGGTCTGAACGCCGGTCTTGCCGTTACGCTCGGCGTAGGCGGAGCTGTAGACGAAGGTCTCGTGGCCCGCCTTGTCGAGGACCGCGAGGGCTTGGATTTCAAACGAGCCCATCGAGAGCGACGTGGGGAACTCGATTTCGATATAGCCCCTTGCCGCATCGTAGCTGCAGCTCAACGTTTTGCGGGTCTTTAAAGAGTTCGGGTCCTCGACATAGCCGGGGTCGCCGAGGATCGGGGAGACAGACTTTACGCCGTCCGCGTCGCCTACATTGCAATAGATACGGAGGATCCCGCCGACGGGGACCCTCTTCGCGGAGATGGAAACGTTCGAGACCGTGGGCGGGTTCCGGTCGATCGCGCTGCCGGTCACCTCGAAGCACAGCTCGCTCGGGTCGCCAACCGAGAAAGTCGCGCCCGAAATGCCGTTGGCCCTGGCGTAGGAACTCTCGTACACATCGGTCTCGAACCCTAGGCCATCGGTGATCGAAAGGCCGATCAGCCTGTGCCTTCCGATCCTATTGCTGTCGAATGTGAGGTCAAACCCGTCGATAGACGAGCCCCCGTGATAATAGGCTGACGAAACAGAGCAGCCGTCGTCCGAATTCTCCCAGCCCTGCCGCAGTATGGGGGAAACGGAGCGAACGCCGTCGGCATCGGAGACGGTCCAAGAGATGTGGAAGTCGGCACCGGTTGCGACCTCCCTGCTCGAGAGCGACACGGAGGACACGGTCGGCGGGTTTTGGTCCTCGGGTCCCTCGGTCACCTCATACTCGAGGGGGTCGGTGGTGAAGGTCGGACAGTCGAGCCCCTTCTCCTCGGCATACGTCGTGTCGTAGACATCGGTAACCCATCCAAGACTATCGGTCACGCCGAGGCCGATGATCCGGTACCTGCAGGGCCGGTCGCTCGGGGAGGTGGAGATATCGAAGCCCGCGGTCGTGTTGCCGGTCGACGAGAAGGCGAGACGGGAACTGATTCCATGGTCTCCGGTATCGTTTTCGACAACGACTTCGACTATGGGCGTGACGGACCGTACCCCGTCAGGGTCATCGACGCTATAGCCGACATGCAGCGTGGAGCCGGCCGTGACTGTCGTCGCGGATATCGTCACGTTGGAGATGCTGGGCGGGTTCGGGTCCGACGCGGCTAGGGCGGTTGAGGGCAAAGCAAGCGCTACGGTGGCGGACAGCGAGGCGAGCAGGCTAAGCGCGAAGCGCCTGGAGAATTTCAAGGAGGTCATTGGTGGTGCCGATCTTCCATAATTGTTGCAGCGATACCAGTATATCTTTGGCCCATGCTAGCCAGATGTTCTTTCCGCGAACGGCTCGTTAGTTTAGAGACGGCATATGGACGCCTGTCTCGTCCACGTTTCTCGTAAGGGCGATTATGAGGGCATGAAGAGACTTTCTCGGAACAATCAATTGGGGATATCAAAGAAATGCTAGACGCCGCCCGATCGCTCAATGCCTTTGAGGTGAAATGCAGTGCATCGGCTACGTTGTTGAGATCATTTATCGAGCGATACGTCATTCCAGCTGAGGCCACCGTCATGAGGCTTCTGTTCCTACACCCCCGCAATCCCGCGCGCAGCACTCAGCAGCTCGTACTCCCTCTGGCTCCACTGGTGCAGCTCGGCCGCGCGTACGGCGTCGCGGCACAGATTCAGGAACACCTCAGCGCCCTCGCAGAAGCACTCGTGGGCAAAGTCGCCCGAGCCGCTTGCGATGCACGTGCCGTCGGCAAAGAGCTTCCAGCTGGATGGCTCGCGCGAGTCATCTCCAAGCAGCTTAATCTGTAATACGTGCGGGGCGCCGGCGGCGTAGAGCTCTTTCTCAAGCACCTGCACGGTAAAGCGCATCTGGTGGGAGAGGCTGTTCTTGACCATGGCCGAGGCGTAGCCGTTCGGCTTGTCCAGAAGATGCATGCGTTTTGGCTGTGCGACCAGGTTGTGGAAATTGCGCTCGCTGCGCACGGAGAAATTGTCCATACGGACTCCTTTCATCGATGTTGGCAGGGCCACCGTGCCTCTTGGCCGGTTGGCGTCGGGATCGTGGAGCCAACTCTCTACCCCGACTCTGGATAAAACGCGCCCGCTCCTTGCGGGCGCGATGGAGTCTATCAGCGCGCGCGGACAAAAATCAACCCCGTGCGGCAATGAGCGCACGGGGTTGATTTGGTCTACGACCCTCAATTTTTGGCATTTGTTATTCGTCGTCTCCGTCGTTGGGGTCGCCCTTGAGGGTGTTGATGTCCAGGTACTGGTTATCGTCCTCTTTTTGCTGGGTCTCCGACTCCGCTTGGGTGGGGCCGCGGAACAGCTGGAATCCCTCAAACGCAATGACGCCGAGCAGGGCAATGATAATGGCGATAAAGGCAACCTTGACTGCCTGCGGAAATTCCGAGAAACGTAGCGCCTTTTCCTCGGCGTAATAATCGGCGAAGCGCTCTTCGCCCGTGCTTTTGGTATACGCCGGCGCGGACGCGGCCTCCGGGTCATATTCCGGTTCGGGCGTGGCAGCGTACGGATCGTTGAGATAATCGCTCGATGCGGTGCCATAATCCTCGGTCTCGATGCGACCGGTGCCAGCATAGCCATCGGAATAATCGGAATATGCCGCACCGTCCTCATAGTCCGCGGCGCTCGTGTTGGCGGCAAAAAGTGGGTTAACTGGAACATCGAGCGCCGGCATGCCGGTAGAGGTCTCATCCAGATCGGCTGCAGCCCAGGAATCGTGGGTAACCTGATGGGCAACGGGCTCATCGAGCCTTGTGACCGGAGGCTTGCGTGCCGCAGGAACAGGCAACTGCTGGGCGCTGTACATAACGGTGCTGTCGGCCGATTTGCCCTGCGCCGCAGCAGCGAGAAATGCCGCCGTCTCGGACGGGTCGCTTGCGGGGCGGGGAGCGGGCGTGGGCGCCGAAGTGGGTGCGGGCGTAGGCGCGGGCGTCGAAACAGGCGACTGCGCAGGAGTCGGCGCAGATACGGGCTCAGGCGCAAGTGCGGGATTGGGGTTTGACGGGCGAGCCCCGCCGCCCATGAGTTCGTCGGCGGTCCACGGGCGATCATCCATCACGTCGTCAAGGCTCAGCGAAAACAGGTCGTCTTCACCCTCATCGAACATGCGGTGCACATGTCCACCAATTGCCGGAATCAATCCGCGACCGGTGCATGATGCCTTGCTCAACGCCATTCTGTTCCACCCTTTCGAAATACCAATGACATCGATTATATGGAACTTCCCAAGCGGCTCGGTCTTGGATTCGAGCTTTCCAGAACTCGCGCCCAAAAGGGGAGGGGCAATCCAGGCGAGTGCCTACTTGTCGCCGGCCGCCGCCTTGGCCTCATTGAGGTAGCTATAGAAGCTGTACTTGGAGATGCCAAAGAACTCGCAGGCGCGCTCGCTCGACTTGGAAATGAGGAAGGCACCGCGACGGTCGAGGTAGCCAATGGCACGAATGCGCTCGTCTTTGGTCATGAGTGCCGCGGGCTTGCCCACAAACTGCTCGCACTCGTGCAGCAGGTCCTCGAGCAGGTCGCCGATGTTCTTGGTAATGGGCTCGGGCTCGGTATAGCCCGTGCCGCCGGTGCCGGTAAAAGCGTCGAGCGAGCGCTCAAAAGCCTTCATAAGCGTAATGTCAAAGTTGATGCCCAGAATGCCGACGGGCTTGCCCTCGTCGTTGCGGATAAAGATCGTCGACGATTTGAGCAGCTTGCCGTCGGTGGTTTTGGTGAGGTATGGCTCGCGGTCGTGTACGTCGGTGGTGCCCTCGTGCATGGACTCAAACACGATATGGCTGGGGCCGTCACCCAGTTTGCGCCCGCTGACGTGGCCGTTTTCGATCACTACGATGGAGTGGTCCACGTCCTCGGTCTCCAGATCGTGGACGACGACTTCGCAGTTGGGGCCAAATTGGAGCGCCAGACCGCGTGCGAGACGCTTGTAAAACTCAATCTGTGCGGGGGTCATGGGTTCCTTCCTAAAAATTAGTTTGGGCACACTTTGCCATAAACCACACTTGACCGCAAACAAATCCATCAACAAGGCAATTCATGACCGTTCGGCGGCGAAAAAGTACCGATTACGGCAACAAACAATTCGTTAGGTATGCCAATCAAAAAGTGTGATAGAACATTACTAACAAACTTTTTGTTTGGCATCCACATAAAAGTTCAGTCGCATGAATGGGAATGGGCTGAAACGCGTATGCGGGGGCCGGCAAGAGAGGACTTAAGGAGTTCACCGTATGGCCGATAAGATCCAGTGGGAGGGCAACACGATGCCCAAGAGCGATGACAAGCACTTGGGAATCATGAGCCTCGACCACGTGAAGAAGGCCCGCGCCTTCCACCAGTCGTTCCCCCAATATACTGTCACTCCGCTTGCTCGCCTGGACGGTCAGGCCGCGCGCCTGGGCCTGTCTAACCTGTGCGTTAAGGACGAGAGCTATCGCTTTGGCCTCAACGCCTTTAAGGTTCTGGGCGGTTCGTTTGCCATGGCCAACTACATCGCCGACGAGACCGGCAAGGACGTTGCCGACTGCACCTTCGACTACCTGACCTCCGATCAGCTTGCCAAGGACTTTGGCCAGGCCACCTTCTTTACCGCCACCGACGGCAACCATGGCCGCGGCGTGGCATGGGCTGCCAACAAGCTGGGCCAGAAGGCCGTCGTGCACATGCCCAAAGGTTCCACCAAGCCCCGCTTTGATAACATCGCCGCCGAGGGCGCCACGGTGACCATCGAAGAGGTCAACTACGACGAGTGCGTGCGCATGGCCGCCGCCGAGGCCGACGCCTGCGAGCGCGGCGTTATCGTTCAGGACACCGCCTGGGAGGGCTACGAGAAGATCCCGTCCTGGATCATGGAGGGTTACGGCACCATGGCCTCCGAGGCTGCCGAGCAGCTGCGCGAGATGGCCATCAACCGCCCGACGCACGTCTTTGTCCAGGCTGGCGTGGGTTCGCTCGCCGGCGCCGTGGTGGGCTATTTCACCAACCTTTATCCCGATAACCCGCCCACCTTCGTCGTGGTCGAGTGCGCTCCTGCCGCCTGCCTGTACAAGGGCGCTGCCGCCGGCGACGGCGACCCGCGCATCGTGGACGGTGACATGCCCTCCATCATGGCCGGTCTGTGCTGCGGCGAGCCCAACATTCTGGGCTGGGATATCCTGCGCAACCACACCACCGCCTTCGTGTCCTGCCCCGACTGGGTCACCGCTCGCGGCATGCGCACCCTGGGCGCTCCCGAGAAGGGCGACCCGCGCGTCATCTCCGGCGAGTCCGGCGCTGTGACCACCGGCCTGGTCGAGACCCTCATGCTCGATCCCGAGTACGCCGAGCTCAAGGAGCTCATCGGCCTGGACAAGACGAGCTCCGTGCTCTGCTTCTCCACCGAGGGCGACACCGATCCGGATCAGTACCGTCGCATCGTCTGGGAGGGCGAGTATCCGACCTGCTAGCAGGATGACCTGTCCGGAGGCAGCCGGAGGACTTTACTCCCTGCTCGGACAGTCCTGCTCGCACGGAGAGCACTTAATGTGCTCTCCGGCTCGTGCGGAACTCGCGACGGAGCAAAGTCCTCCGTCCGCCTCCTATGGTTATTTGCTTGTGGGGTGCTCGACCTCACGCTGCTTGGCACAAGTGATCTATCTGAAATATCTACCTGTAGGTAAACCCTTGTAGAAAGGTTGACTGTTATGACTAAGGAACTCGATTTCGAGGCAATTAAAAACGCTGCTGAGTCTCACCGTGCTGATATGACGCGTTTTCTTCGCGCGATGATTAGTCACCCCTCTGAGTCCTGCGAGGAGGGTGAGGTTGTCGCCTGCATTAAGGCCGAGATGGAGAGCCTTGGCTATGACGAGGTCAAGGTCGACGGCCTGGGCAACGTCATGGGCTTTATGGGCGAGGGCGACAAGATCATCGCCATCGACTCCCACATCGACACCGTCGGCATCGGCAACATCGAGAACTGGGATGCCGATCCCTACGAGGGCTATGAGACCGACGAGATCATCTACGGCCGCGGCGGCTCCGACCAGGAGGGCGGCATGGCTTCTGCTACCTACGCTGCCAAGATGATGAAGGACATGGGCCTCATCCCCGAGGGCTACAAGATCATGGTCGTCGGCACCGTCCAGGAAGAGGACTGCGACGGCATGTGCTGGCAGTACATCTACAACAAGGACGGCATTAAGCCCGAGTTCGTCCTTTCCACCGAGCCCACCGCCGGCGGCATCTATCGCGGCCACCGCGGCCGCATGGAGATCCGCGTCGACGTTCACGGCACTTCCTGCCACGGCTCTGCTCCCGACCGCGGCGACAATGCCATCTACAAGATGGCCGACATCATCGCCGACGTCCGCGCCCTCAACAACAACGGCTGCGACGAGTCGACCGACATCAAGGGTCTCGTTAAGATGCTCGACCCCAAGTACAACCCCGAGCACTACGAGGATGCCCGCTTCCTGGGCCGCGGCACCTGCACCGTCAGCCAGATCTTCTACACCAGCCCCAGCCGCTGCGCCGTGGCCGATTCCTGCGCCATCTCCATCGACCGTCGCATGACCGCCGGCGAGACCTGGGAGTCCTGCCTGGACGAGATCCGTAACCTGCCGGCCGCCAAGAAGTACGGCGACGACGTGAAGGTCTCCATGTACATGTACGACCGTCCCAGCTGGACCGGCGAGGTCTACGAGACCGAGGCATACTTCCCCACGTGGATCAACAAGGAGAGCGCGCCGCACGTCAGGGCACTGGTCGACGCCCACAAGGCCCTCTTTGGCGACAAGCGCATCGGCTGCGAGAAGTCCATGGACAAGCGTGAGGGCAGGCCTCTGTGCGACAAGTGGACCTTCTCCA
>CABUZD010000055.1 GCA_902495945.1 uncultured Collinsella sp. | reverse complement strand
GAGACCGAGCATGAGGCGCTTGTACTCGAGCGCAACCTGATCGGCCAGTACCATCCGTACTTTAATGTGGACCTTAAGGACGACAAGAGCTATCCCTTTATCGCTATCACCAAGAGCGATCTGTTCCCAGCTATCAAATATACGCGTGAGCGCCATAAGCCGGGAACGCGTTATTTTGGTCCCTATACTGACAGCCGCGCGGCGCGTGAGACCATTGATACGCTGCGCAAGGTGATTCCGATCTGCTCGGCTTCTTGTGCGGAGTGGCGTCGTTGTCGTCGTATCGTCGAGTCCCACAAGGGCGAGGAAGACATCGTCAATATGATTTGCGCGCAAAACGGGCGTCCCTGCTTTGACTACCATGTCGGGCGCGGCCCGGGTGCGTGTGTCGGCGCGATTTCCCCGGCAGACTATGCCAAGAACGTCAAGCGTGTCGAGCGCTTTTTGTCGGGCCATCGCAAGGATGTCGTCGATGAGCTGACCTCCGAGATGACGGATGCCGCCGAGGCACTCGATTTTGAGCGCGCTGCCCGCGTCAAACGTCGTTTGGAGGTCATCAGGGGTCTGGACGACCGTCAGCAAGTCGTTTTTCCCTCCAGTGTCGATATCGATGTCATCGGTTTCTATCGCGAGGAGACCATCTCCGCCGCTTGCGTCTTTGTCGTGCGTGAGGGTCGAACGGTTCGAACCTGCGAGTTTATTCTCGATAAGGGTTTGGATGTCGACGAGGAAGAGCTCCAGTCGGGCTTTCTTAAGCGCTATTACGACGAGACGGCTGATATTCCAGCTGAGATAAACCTCTCTGTCAAGCTTGAGGATGCGGAGGCGCTGGGTGAGTGGCTTACAGGCAAGCGCGAGCGTTCCTGCCATCTCCATAGGCCGCAGCGTGGCGAAAAGCACCGTTTGCTCGATATGGCATCCAAAAATGCGCGCCATGCCCTCATGCGCTACATGATGCGAACGGGGTACGCTGACGACCGCACCAATCAAGCGCTCCTGGAGCTCGAAAGCGCGCTGGCGCTGCCGGCGCCGCCGATGCGTATCGAGTGCTTCGATATCTCGACGCTGCACGGAACCTTTACCGTCGCCTCGATGGTGGTGTTTACCAACGGGCGCGCCGACAAGAGCCAGTACCGTCGTTTTAAAATTCAGGCCGAATTGGACGAGGCAAACGACTTCGTGTCGATGTCCGAGGTTTTGGGACGACGCTATGCTCCCGAGCGCATGGCCGACGAGCGCTTTGGCTCGCGCCCCGATTTGCTCGTTGTCGATGGCGGTAAGCCGCAATTGACCGCTGCGATCAAGCAACTTGAGGCTCTTGGGCTCGATATACCAGTTTGTGGCTTGGCAAAGGCCGATGAGGAAGTTTTTGTGCCTTGGGACGAGACTCCCGTCGTGCTGCCGACCGGGTCCGCGTCGCTCTATCTAATTAAACAGGTACGCGATGAGTCCCACCGATTTGCCATCACGTTCCACCGCGAGTTGCGCGACAAGGCCATGACGGTTTCGGTACTCGATGACGTTCCGGGCGTGGGACCCACCAGAAAACGTGCCCTTATGCGCCATTTTGGCTCGATGAAGCGTTTGCGCGCGGCGAGCGAGCAAGAGATCGCGGAAGTTCGCGGCATACCTGCCGATGTTGCCAAGGCGGTCCACGAGGCGCTCGTTGCGTGGAATGCCGAGCGCGCCGAGGCGGCAGCTGGCCATTCCGATAGCTAAACACGAGCCTAAACAACTGATATACATGATTGCGCGATTTTCAACCATTTATTTCGCCATGATTGCCTGCTGGTTTCGGGTTTTATTAACGCTAAAACGTTTGACTAACCCAAGCGAAAACCCTGCTATCCTGCGGGTTGACGAAGACTGATATCTCACCTCGCCGATACATACTGTCTGGCGAATCGTTTGTCAACGAATTCGGTGAACGGTAGTAAATACCGTTCAAGCGTATGTATGTATCGGTCGCCGAGCGCGGCACCTCAGTTGGGTTCGTCGGTAGGTAAGGTATATATCGTCCGCAAGTTGCGCGGGGGCAAGTCTAGGTGCTCCCGAGTAAGATTCTCTATTGATAGGAGAAGACATGGCCATCATCAACAAGGGTATGTCCAGGCGTTCGTTCCTCGGCCTCACCGGCAGTGTCGCTGCTGTCGCAGGGCTTGGTCTCACCGGCTGCGGTGGCAGCTCTAGCGACGAGGGTTCCGCTTCCGGTTCCACCGATTCCGCCAACCGTGGCGGCGGCGTGATCACCGCTGGTTCCGCTTACGCTCCGTCCAGCTTCGATCCCGCCAGCACCGGCTCCGCTGTGGGCCTGGGTGCTAACTGGCACGTCGTCGAGGGCCTCTACGGCATCGATTACCACGACTACAGCACCTTCAACGAGCTCGCCACCGACGATCCCAAGTCTGTGGACGACACCACTTTCGAGGTCACCATCCGCAAGGGCGCCAAGTTCTCCGATGGCACCGAGGTCACCGCTGACGATGTCGTTGCCTCCTACACCGCTTGCGCCGCTTCCGCTACCTATGCTCCGTTCTTCCAGCCCTTCGAGTCCATCGAGGCCAAGGACGCCAGCACCGTGACGGTCAAGACCAAGGTCCCCAACTTCTCCCTGCTCAAGGATCGTCTGGCCATCGTCCGCGTTACCCCGGCCACCCAGACCGAGGAGGATCGCGCCAAGCAGCCGATCGGCTCCGGCCCCTGGATGTACGACTCTATCTCCGATACCGAGATCACCCTGGTTCCCAACCCCGAGTACAACGGTGAGTATGCTGCCGAGGATAAGAAGATCCAGTACAGCATCCTGACCGACCCCACCGCTCGCGTTACCGCTCAGCAGGAGGGCTCCACGCTCGTTATGGAGCTCGTTACCGCTGACGCCGTCGACCAGCTCGAGAGCGCCGGCTGCAAGATCGATAACGTTCAGGGTTTCGGCACCCGCTTCATCATGTTCAACGTCGCCAAGGAGCCTTGGAACAACGTCAAGGTCCGTCAGGCTGTCATGTATGCGCTCGACACCGAGAAGATGGTCAGCAACACTTTCGCCGGCCTTGCCACCGCTGCCAGCTGCTACCTGCCCAAGAGCTTCACCAACTATCATGAGGCTTCCACGGTGTACAAGACCGACGCCAAGAAGGCCAAGAAGCTCATCGAGGAGTCTGGCATCACCCCGGGTGCCATCACCCTGCGCACCACCGACAACGAGCAGATTAAGGGCATGGCCGCCCAGGTCAAGAACGACCTCGACGCTCTCGGCTTCGATGTGACCATCCAGACCGATACCTCGCCGGCCACCTACGCTGCCATCGACGGCGGCGAGGCCTACGATATCCTCCTTGCCCCTGGCGATCCTTCCTGCTTCGGCGCCGACCCCGACCTACTGCTCAACTGGTGGTACGGCGACAACGTCTGGATGCAGACCCGTTGCCCGTGGAAGGAGTCCGCTGAGTGGCAGAAGCTCCACGGTCTCATGGACGAGGCTCTTGCCGCCGAGGGCGACGAGCAGCAGAAGAAGTGGAACGAGTGCTTCGACATCATCGCCGACAACGCCGTTCTGTACCCCGTTGTCCACGTCAAGACCGTCTCCGCTTCTTGGGACGATCCGTCCACTGCGCCCAACGGCGAGGCCCTCGATGGCTTCAAGGGTATCGGCACGACGAGCATGTCCTTCAGGGGCGTTGCGACCGTCAAGGCGTAAGACTCGCTTGAGTCTGTATGCAGGATGTCGGTCGTTGTGACCGTATCCTCATAGTTGAAACAAAGACCCGGGCGGCAACGATGTCGCTCGGGTCTTGTAATGAGTATCCGTACTCATATACCAGTTGCTCCTACCGACAAAAGAAAGGGGAGAGAACGTGAACAACTTGCTACGTTTGATTGGAAGGCGTCTTGTGGCGCTGCCGATCATGGCATTGGGCGTCACCGTCCTGGTGTTCTTCCTTATGTCGTTCTCCAAGACCGACCCCGCCTACACGGCGTTGGGTGACGGTGCCTCGCCCGAGGCGGTTGCCGAGTACCATGAGAAGTATGGTCTGGACGATCCCTGGCCCGTGCGCTACGTGCGCTATATGGGCGATTTGATCCATGGCGACATGGGCACCTATGGTGCTGCTCGCAACTCCGTTGCCAAGCGCATCTCCACGGCCCTGCCCGTCACGATGCAGCTGACCTTTATCGGTCTTGCCATCGGTGCGGTCGTTTCGTTTTTGCTCGGCGTCATCGCGGCACTGTATCGCGACAAATGGCCGGACCAAGTGATCCGCGTCTTTTCCATCGCCGGCTTGGCAACCCCGTCGTTCTGGCTTGCCGTTCTGTTGATCCTGCTGTTCTCTTCCTACCTTAAGGTGCTCCCGGCATCGGGTGCTCTGCCTCACTTCACCACGAATCCGGTTGGCTATCTGGGACGTATGATCATGCCCGCTATCGCCTTGGCATTTCCGCTGACGGGCCAGATGACTCGTATCGTGCGTACCGCCATGGTCGAGGAGCTCGACAAGGATTATGTCCGTATGGCCCGCGGCGCCGGCGTTCCCGAGAAGGTCGTCGTCGGCATCAACGTTCTTCGCAATGCACTGATCACCCCGGTCACCACCCTCGGTCTTAAGATCGGTTACCTCATGGGCGGCGCCGTCGTCATCGAGGTTATCTTCAACCTCCCCGGCATGGGCACCGCGATTCTGCAGGGCGTTCAGGGCAACGAGGCGAACCTGGTTCAGGGCGTCGTCATCGTCGTTGCTCTTGCCTTCATCATCATCAACATCGTGGTTGACATGCTCTACCTGCTCATCAACCCGCGCATCAGGACGGTGTAGATAAAGGTAAACAAACTATAAAAAAAAAAAAAGCAGCTCGAGAAGGCTGCCTCCAAGGGGCTCAAGCTCGGTGGCTGGAAGAAGATGACGCTGTCTTCTAAGATTGCCGCCGTCGTGCTGGTGCTGGTCGCCCTGACTGCGATTCTGGCGCCCCTTCTTGCCCCCTATAGCCCGGTCGAGATTTTTACGGCTCGCCAGGCTCCCGGCAACGGATTTATTTTCGGTACCGACGATAAGGGTCGCGACATTCTGTCGCGTATGCTCTACGGTGGTCGTTACTCGCTGATTATCGGCTTTGGCGCCACTGCCATGGCTCTGGTCTGCGGCTCGGTCGTGGGCGCCCTTGCAGCGGTTTCGCGCAAGGCTGTCTCCGAGACGATCATGCGTATCCTGGACATCATCATGTCCATCCCGGGCATCGCCCTCGCTGCCGTCTTCGTCTCCATCCTGGGCAACTCCGTGCCGTCGATCATCTTCGCCATCGGCTTTATGTACACTCCGCAGATTGCCCGTATCGTGCGCGCCAACATCGTGTCCGAGTACGGCGAGGACTATGTCCGCGCGGTCATCGTTTCCGGCGCCAAGGCTCCGTGGATTTTGATCAAGCATGTTCTGCGTAACTGCATTGCCCCGATCATGGTCTTCACCGTTACGCTGGTCGCCGACGCCATCATCTTCGAGGCCTCGCTGACCTTCATCGGCGCTGGTATCCAGGAGCCCACCGCTACCTGGGGCAACATCCTCGCCGACGCCCGCGGCGGCGTGCTCGCCGGTCGTTGGTGGCAGGCGCTGTTCCCGGGCCTGGCCATCATGATCACCTGCCTGGCGCTCAACATCCTCTCCGAGGGCATTACCGACGCCATGGCCGCTGCTCCCTCCGCCGCCCTGGATCCTACCGATTCCTCCAAGCGTCGCGAGGCCGATCTGCTGGTCTCCGACCCCGTTCGCGCCTACAAGGAGCAGGCCCAGTCCCTCTCCGCTCGCCTTGGCGCCCTGCGCGATGTCGAGCTCAAGCGTGACGATCGCCATGTGCCCGACGAGTCTGTCGAGCCGATTCTCTCGGTCCGTGACTTCTGCATTCAGTTTGAGCATCACGGTGATATCAACGTCGTCGACCATGTCAACTTTGACGTCCGTCCTGGTCAGACCATGGGCCTGGTGGGCGAGTCCGGTTGCGGTAAGTCCATCACCACGCTGGCCATCATGGGCCTGACCGATGAGGACGAGCACCTTTCCGGCGAGGTTCTCTGGGAGGGCCGCGACCTGCTCAAGATGAGCAAGAAGGAGTGGTTCGGCCTGCGCGGTACCGATATCGCTATGGTCTACCAGGACGCCCTGTCCTCGCTTAACCCCTCCATGCTCATTTCCGCCCAGATGAAGCAGCTCACCAAGCGTGGCGGCACCCGTAGCGCCGAGGAGCTCCTGGAGCTCGTGGGCCTCGATCCCAAGCGCACGCTCGAGAGCTATCCGCACGAGCTTTCCGGCGGCCAGCGTCAGCGCGTCCTGATCGCTATGGCCCTTACCCGCGACCCCAAGCTGGTCATCTGCGACGAGCCCACGACCGCTCTGGACGTTACCGTCCAGAAGCAGGTCATCAAGCTGCTCAACGATCTTCAGGCCAAGCTCGGCTTTGCCATGATCTTCGTTTCGCATGACCTGGCTCTGGTCGCCGAGGTTGCCCATAACATCACGGTTATGTACGCCGGTCAGGTTATCGAGCAGGCACCCACCAAGGAGCTGCTCACCAACCCGATTCACGAGTACACCCGCGGTCTTCTGGGTTCCGTTCTGTCCATCGAGAGCGGTTCGGGCCGCCTGCACCAGGTGCCCGGCGCCGTTCCGAGCCCGCGCGATTTCCCCAAGGGCGATCGCTTCGCGCCCCGCTCGAGCCATCCGCGCATTGGCCTGGACACCCGTCCGGTCTTCAAGCGTGTGCCCGGCACCGAGCACTTCTATTCCGAGCTCCCCGACGAGGTGCTCAAGGCAAATGGTTTGACCCCTCACGCGGAGGTGATGTAGATGAGCGAGACCGCAGTCAACGGCGTCGAGCCGATCATCTTCCTTGATGACGTCCACGTCACCTTTAGGACCCGTACCGGCTCGATTCTGCACCCCAACCTGGTTCACGCCGTCCAGGGTGTAACGATTAAGCTCATGCCCGGTCAGACGATCGGCATCGTCGGCGAGTCCGGTTGCGGTAAGTCCACCACCGCCAACGTCATGTGCGGCCTGCAGGCCCCCACGAGCGGCAAGGTCTACTTTAAGGGCAAGGACGTTACCAAGCGTACCGCCGAGGACCGTCGTCACATGGGTCGCGTCATCTCGGTCGTGTTCCAGAACCCGGCCACGGCGCTCAACCCGCGCATGGTCGTTCGCGAGCAGCTGCTCGACCCCATGCGCGTCCACAATCTGGGAACCGAGGCAGAGCAGGAGAAGCGCGTCAAGGAGCTCTTGGAGCTCACCGGTCTGCCCAGCTCCGCTGCCGAGGTTCTTCCCGGCCAGCTTTCGGGCGGCCAGCGCCAGCGCGTCGCAATTGCCCGTGCCCTGTCGCTGAACCCCGATGCCATCATCGCCGACGAGCCCACCTCGGCTCTGGACGTTTCGGTCCGCGCGCAGATTCTGAACCTGCTGACCGACCTTAAAAAGGAGCTCGGCCTGGCCATGGTGTTCATTAGCCATGACATCCAGACGGTCCGCTATATCTCTGACGACATCATCGTTATGAATGGCGGCAAGATCGTCGAGCAGGGCGAGGCCAAGCAGGTCTTCCAGCATCCCCAGGACCCCTACACCAAGATGCTGCTCGGCGCTGCGCCGTCGCTGCTGCACCCCAAGCTCGGCGAATAGCCTCGCTTTCCCTCCCGTGCGCCCGGTTCCCTTGCCGGGCGCACCTCCGTTGCGATTTCGAAAGGTTGGGTTCACGAGCCATGCCAAGTGCTCAGGAGCTACAACATCAATTTGGTGAATATCGAGGCGCCATGCCCCGTCCATCAGATTTCGATCTCTTTTGGAAGGATCGCATGGCCGAGGCCGACGCCGTCGGGCTTGACTATGCGATCGACACGGCATCGGTCACCGATACCGCGACCTGCCAACTTTTCGACCTCTGGTATACCGGCATGTGTGGCGCTCGCCTGCATGCCAAGTACCTTAAACCCGTCTCGGACGAGCCCGTGCCATTGGTGCTTCAGTTCCATGGGTATCCGGGTGCAAGCCGCAGCTGGTTTGAGCAGGCGTCGTTTGCGGGCATGGGCATGGCACTCATCGCCCTCGACTGCCCCGGCCAAGGAGGTCCCTCCGAGGACATTGGTGGATTTGAGGGCACAACGGTTGCCGGGCATATCGTCGCCGGCATCGACGGCGACCCGGCCAACCTCTACTATGTCCGCTTGCACCAAGATATTCGCATCCTGTGCCGTATTGTTCGCGAGCTCGAGGGCATCGATCTTTCTCGTGTGTTTGTGAACGGCGCGTCGCAGGGTGGTGGTTTGGGCATTGCGACCTGTGCGCTTAACAGCGAGCTTATCAATCGTGCCGCCATCCTCTATCCCTTCCTGTCAGATTTCCGCCTAGTCTGGGATTTGGATGCAGACGACATTGCCTACGAGGGCCTGCGCTATTGGTCTCGCTGGTTTGACGAGGACTCGACTCGTATTGACGAAGCCTATGCCAAGCTGGCGTACTTCGATTCCAAGAACTTTGCCCCTATGGTCAAATGCCCCGTGCTGTTTGGCACCGGCACAGCCGATATCGTCTGCCCGCCAGCGACGCAGTTTGCGGTCTATAACAACCTGACCTGCGAAAAGCGTCATGAGTTCTTTGAAGGCTTTGGCCACGAGGAGATTCAGGATTTTGACGATCTGATCATTCCGTTTTTCTGCAAGGGAGGGGAGGCTCATGTCTAAGTGCGAGAGCAATGTTAATGAGCTGATTGTCCCCGGGCTCGTGGGAATTCCTGGAACGGTTTCGTCAAGGCTCGCAGAATATCGGGACTGGCGCGGTGATGTCCAAGCAGATGTTTCTGATTTAGAGACATGCGCTTCGAATCTTGAGATTCAAGGCCTGGCCATTACGGCGATTGACTTTGTTAACCCCTGCGCCCGTTACTCGGAGGTCTCCTTTGAGCTCGGTGACGATGCGATTCACGCTCGTTTGATCGAGCCTGTCGGTCGTGCCCGAGTGTCTGAGCGCGTGCCGCTGTGCCTGATGTTCCACGATATCGATCGGCCTGTGCGCGGCTGGCATCACATGACGAGATTTGCCGCCATGGGGTATGCCGTCCTCGCGCTGGATGACGATGTTGCTGGTGCGGACGACCTGCAGCGGGGGATTTCTTCGCCCGCTTTTGTCGAGCGCGTCCGTTGGGGTTGCGCGCTGGCGAAGGTGGCGCGCAATCTTGATGGCATGGACCCCGACCGCATCTTTGCATGGGGCGAGGGTCTAGGCGGCGGAGTCGCGCTGGCGGTTTCTGCTCTGGACGAGCGGGGTCTCGCCTGCACGGCGGTTGCCAATCCGCTTCCTGGCGGCCTCGAGGCGCTGTCGTCTCGGGTGCGCGGATCGGTGCTCATGGGCACATCGCTCATGGATACCGTGAGCGATCCCAAGGATCAGTTTGCCGTATTCAACGGTCTTGAGTGTGACCGGAGACATATCATCTATGCCAAATACGCTCACGAGCGCATCAATGCGTTCGAAAACGAAGTCGTCGACTTTTTTAACCAAACGTTCTACTCGTGTTCTTTGGCCTAGACGGCCTGGACACTGCCAACAAGAGTGGGCGGCATAGGGCTGCCCACCAGACAACTAAGGAGATTCTTGTGGCAACTCAGAAATTCACCGGCGTTATCCCTCCCGTCGTTGTTCCCGATACCGAAGACCACCAGCTCGATGTTGCCTCCTTTGAGCGCAGCATCAACCGCATGATCGATGCCGGCGTCGATGGCTTGTTCTTCCTGGGCTCCTCGGGCGAGGTCGTCTTCTCCACCGACGAGCGTCGCCGTCAGATCATCTCCGAGGCCGTCCGTATCGTCGACCACCGCGTTCCCGTTCTGGTCGGCATCATCGACACCGAGACCGAGCGCATGATCGAGCACGGTAAGGTCGCTCAGGAGCTGGGCGCCGATGCGCTTGTCGCCACCTGCCCGTTCTATGCCCTGCAGGGCATGACCGAGGTCGAGGAGCACTTCCGCATCCTGCATGAGGAACTCGACCTGCCCATCTTCGCCTATGACATCCCCGTGTGTGTCCACACCAAGCTCCCGTGGAAGCTCCTTGCCAAGCTCGGTGCCGAGGGCGTTCTGGCCGGCGTCAAGGATTCCTCGGGTGATGACATCTCGTTCCGCTACCTCGTTCAGGAGAACGAGAAGAACGGCCATCCGATGAGCATCCTCACCGGTCACGTGGTTGTTGTCGCCGGCGCCTACCTGGGTGGCGCCGACGGTTCCGTTCCGGGTCTCGCCAACGTTGAGCCCGAGGGCTACGTGCGTCAGTGGAAGGCCGCTCAGGCTGGTGACTGGGCTACCGTCAAGGCCGAGCAGGATCGCCTCAATGAGATTTCGCACATCTGGGATGTCACCTCGGGCGTCCAGGGTTATGCCGGTGGCGTCGGCGCCTTCAAGACCGCTATGAACCTCATGGGTATCTTCGACAGCCCGACCATGCCGCGCCCGGTGAAGGCCATGACCGGCGAGAACGTCGAGGCGATTAAGAAGGTCCTCCAGGACAACGGTCTCCTGTAAAGCTTCCCCAGGCACCCGATCTTGGGGCTCAAGTGGTGGGGGGGGCCCGTCTTGGG
>CABUZD010000054.1 GCA_902495945.1 uncultured Collinsella sp. | reverse complement strand
GTGAGCGTAGTGACGGGCAGCAGGCTCGTACTCACCGTGGGAGACGGAGATCGTAATGCCGCGCTCGCGCTCCTCGGGAGCCTTGTCGATGTTCTCGAACGCAGTGAAGTCAGCCTTGCAGCCCTCGGTCTCGGAGAGAACCTTGGTGATGGCGGCGGTCAGCGTGGTCTTGCCGTGGTCGACGTGACCAATGGTGCCGATGTTAACATGCGGCTTAGTGCGCTCAAACTTCTCTTTGGCCATAAAGCCCTCCTCTTAACAGGTCGTCCCCGGACGGGACTTTGCCTTTATACCATAGTGGCCTCTCAACATACTATTGAGAAGCCACCGTGTTACCTATGGTAGCGGTGACTGGATTCGAACCAGTGACGCCACGGGTATGAACCGTGTGCTCTAACCAACTGAGCTACACCGCCGGATGGAGCCTGCAACCAGACTTGAACTGGTGACCTCTTCGTTACCAACGAAGTGCTCTACCGACTGAGCTATACAGGCACTTGACGGGTGGGAGCTATAGGATTCGAACCTATGTAGGCAGAGCCAACGGGTTTACAGCCCGTCCCCATTAACCACTCGGGCAAACTCCCAATCGTTCAAGTATCCGCAGGTCCTTTGGTCTTTTGGACCGCCGCCCCCGCGAACGAAGAAGATAATACGATGCCACCTTGGGGGCTGTCAACGAAAACCTCTAGATACACGGTGCCGGGCGTATCTATATACCTTTGACCTGCGGTTTTGCTGAGTTTGGATATGAAGGACGGTGGATTTGGCTGCACTGGCGACATTTCCCGAGGGAACACTTTGTCACGGTGGAGTACGCCGGCAGGAGCGAACTTTGATAACGGCTCATTTGCACCTATATATAGGTCGTGGTTGGGCTTCCCTGGCTCGACCGAGCGTTGATTTTCTCCCGTTTGAAATCGAGCGTGGATAATCTCCCACTTATGGCGTGCCACTGAGCCCAAAGTGGCAGATTATCCACGCTCATTCACTAGGCAGGAGATTTTCCACGCTCGTTCGTCCGATAATCCACGCTCGACCAGGATGACTGGGGCCGGTCCGCCCTTTGTCTCGATCTGTAACAGTAAGAGGATTATTCCTCCCCTATCTGTTACAGATCGAGATTTTACGCAGCGACCCCAGTTTACGTCTCATTCTGTAACAGTAAGAACGGTTTTCCTTCCCTTCGTGTTACAGATCGAGACAAACCTGAAGCTCGGCCGGTGCCAAACCCGCTGACTTATCGACATAAATAGAAACGGGCTCTGTCCCGCAGGGGAACAGAGCCCGAAACTTTCATGGAGCCAGTGACAGGAATCGAACCTGCAACCCACTGATTACAAATCAGTTGCGCTACCGTTGCGCCACACTGGCACACTTGGCGCTTTCACGCGAAGCCTGTTAAGAATAAAGGAATTGCGGACGGGGCGCAACAGGCCGCACGACGTTATACAAATATGCAAAATCCAGCAACAACAGGTACCAGGTCCGTTCATTTCTGTCGGTTCGCCCTCGATCTTAAAACCATTCGTCAGAACGAATAGTTTTAATTACAATTGGCTATATAAAACTATTCGTTTTAGCGAAGGGTTTCGCGATGTTGACTACAAAGGAAGCAGCCGAGCTGCTCGGCATCACCCCGCGCAGGGTGCAGGGGCTCATTAAGAACGGCGCGCTGACCGCCCGCAAGGCTTCTGGCGTGTGGCTTGTCGACAAAGACAGCGTAGACACGCGACTCCGCTCCGCAACCAAAAGAGGGGGACGGCCTCGTCGTGGGCATGGGAAAAGCGAAGTCGCATTTACCCTCATGAACCGCACGCACGAAGTGGCCCAGCTGGTCTACAACACATCGCGAAAAGACTTCACCCACATCGGCGCCGACGTCGATTACGCCCACGCCCCTATTGGGGTATTTGGCCCTAATAGCCCCGTATCGCTCGACTCTTTCCGCACTTGGTGGCGCGGCCGCGGTATCCCGCTCGCACGCATTGGGCTAGCATCCCTGCTTGCAGAAGCCGCAGTCGATGTTCCCGATGAACTCGTACAGCGAAATCTAGGCCTCTCCTTATCCGACCAGTATTGGATAAGGCCCCAAGGCTCCGGTCTCGCGTGGAAAGATATCAATTTCTTCAATAATGCTTTTGACGACGTCTCTCTCAGCATCGCGCCCTTCGCCCCAGAGGGCAAGGCGGCTGCCGCAAAGCCCGACAACACCTCGGACGGCAATCTTCAAAAGTACTGGACATTCGAGGGTGACCGTCGAATCCTCCACAAGGCAGGTGCGCATCTAAACCAGGAACCCTATAACGAGATGGTGGCGACTGCACTTCACCGTCGCATCCTGAACACTTACGATTATGTACCCTATTCGCTCGAAGGCGCGGGCACTTCCGCCTTGAGCACATGCAGTGTCTTCTTAACTGACGAAGAAGAATATGTCCCTGCGTTCTATGTAAACCAGCATGCAAATGCAGACGAGCGACTAACCGATTACGAACGGTATGTAGCAAACTGCGAGGAGCTTGGAGCGACAGATATAAAAGACGCCCTTGGCCGCATGATCGTATGCGATGACATCATTGCCAACTACGATCGTCATTGGCGCAACTTCGGCCTCGTGCGAAACGTCAACTCACTGGTCTGCAGACCAGCCCCCATCTTCGATTCGGGCTCATCACTCTGGTGCAACATATCACTAGAGGAGCTCAGGGCGGGAGAGCACAGTTTTACCAGTGCGCAATTTCATTCAAGCCCCGCCAAACAAATGTTGCTCGTCGAGGACATGAGCTGGTTTGACGGCGACAAACTCGAAGGCTTCGTTGACGAGGCAATCGAGATTCTGTCCAGAAACGACGCGCTCGCGGCAAGGCTGCCATATCTAAAAGAGGCGCTTACATGGCGCCTCCGTAGAATGATCGACATCGCTGAATGGAGTTAGCGAGACAGCGTCGCGCCGTCAGCTCACCTACCTCCCGCGAAGGGCCTTGAGCTTGGCCAGGGCATCGGGGCTCAGGCGACTGCCCAGAGTCATCTTGATTTGCGGGGCTTCCTCGGCCTCGTGAACGTCGTTGTCGATCTGTTTGATCTCGTCCACCAGCATGCGGCTCGAGATGCGCGTGACGCCCTTGCCCATGACGACGGCCTGGATTGTGCCGTCACTCGAAACCACGGAGCACGCGCGGCCTTCTTCGCGCGCCTCGATGCAGAGCTTCTGCACCACGGTATCGGCCGAAACACCCGTCGGCGAAAACTCAATGCGCACGCCGCGGGCCGGTAGGTTGGGGCGCTCGCTGGAGATATTGCCCGCGCCGTCAAATACGATCACGGCCTCGTAGCGGCCCTGGGCAAACGCAGCTACGTCATTAATGAGCGCCGTGCGCGCCATATCGTGAACGTCGCTGGAATACGGATCGTCGGAATGGTCGTAGACGAGCTTTTCGTAGCGCGGCGTGCAGTGAATCACGTTGTAACCGTCGACCACCAGCAGCTCGGGCTTATTGGAGTGCACCGTCGAGACCGGATCGGCGATGGCCTGCGCAAACGCATTGCCGCCCACGCCGTAGGTCGCGGCCGAAACAATCGGCTTGGCCGAGCCCTCGCCAAAGCGCTTGGCCTTGGACTTGGCACGGTTCTTTTTGGACATGCGCTACTCCTCCCCCATGAGCTCGCCGACGTTGCGGCGCAGCCACTCAAAGCACAGCGCCGTGGTCGCCTGGGCAACATTGAGGCTCTCGGTCATGCCGCGCTGGGGAAGCTTGGTCAAAAAGTCGCATTTCTCGAGCACCAGGCGCGAGATGCCGTCGCCCTCGGAGCCCATGACGAGCGCCACGCGGCCCTCGAAGGGAGCATCCCAGCAGCTGCCCTCGGCGTGCTCGGAGGCGCCGCCCACCCAAAAACCAGCGGCCTTGAGGTCATCGAGTGCACGGGCAATATTGGGAACCTGCGCGATAGGCAGATGCATGACAGCACCGGCCGAGGTCTTGTAGCTGCCCACGGTCACGCCGGCGGCACGCTTGTTGGCGATGACGACGCCGGCCGCGCCCACGACCTCGGCGGAGCGCACAATGGCGCCAAAGTTGCCGTCGTCGGTCACATGGTCGAGCACGACGACAAGCGCCGGACCGTCGCCTGCGCGGTCGAGAATATCGGCGACATCAGCATAGGGGAAGTTGCCAACCTCGAGTGCGATGCCCTGATGAGCGCCATGGCTCGACAGTGCGTCGAGCTGCGCACGCGGCACATACTTAATGCGGACGCCCGCGGCGTTGAGGTCGTCGACCAGGCGCGACAAGGCGGCATCGCGCTCTCCACCCTCGACAATGAGCGCGCACTTGATGGGAAAACCAGTGCGTAGCGCCTCGGCGGCAGCACGACGACCTTCGATAAACTCGCCCTTGGGAGCCTGGACAGCGTCGCGGTTGCGATCGCGCTGCGGGCGAGCAGCCTGTGAGCGCTCGCGCTGGCCCTTGGGAGCGGCAGCGCGGTCGTTGCGGCGAATCGGACGCGAGCCAGAAGCAGCCTGCTTGCCTCCACGCGGTGCACGCTTGCGATTGTCGGCCATAAAGCGACCTCCTAAATACAACTATCAAACGAAACAAATAGACCGACCGCCCGAGGTGCGGCAGATTGCCTTGAAAGAGGAGGGCATAGACCTTGAGGTCATGCCCGACGATTGAAAGGCAAGGTGCCGTGGCTCGGGCGGTCGGGTGCTTGGGAAACCCGCGGGGATTAGAGAGATTTGATACGGGTGCCGGCGGCGGTATCCTCAATGGTGAGGCCCAGGTCCTTGAGCTGGTCGCGGATGGCGTCGGCCAGATCCCAGTTCTTGGCGGCGCGGGCTTCGGCGCGGGCCTCGAGAATCTTGGCAGCGGCCTCGTCCACGTCGTCACCCGTATAGGCGACCAAACCGGCGGCAACGCCCAGCAGGCCCAGCGGCAGCTCGACCTTGGGCTCGGGGAGCTCAACGCCAAGCGTATCGAGCAGCTCGGCCAGCGTGTCGGCGGCGGCAAGCGCGGCGGCCTTGTCGGCAGCGTCGCCCGCCTGCTCCAGGTACTGGTTGCACTCGGTCACAAAGCCAAAGACGGCACCCATGGCACCAGCGGTGTTAAAGTCGTCGTCCATGCACTCCTTAAAGGTGGCACGAGTCTCGGCGGCCTTGGCGGCAAACGCCTCGGCGGCAGCCGCATCGGCATCGGCCGTCGCATGGTTCGCGGCCCAGCGCAGGTTCTCGACCGTACCGGCGATACGCGTGAGCGAGTTCTCGGCACCCTCCAGGCGCTCCCAAGAAAAGTCGAGCGGCGAGCGATAGCTCGTCTGCAACATCAGCAGACGCAGGGCCGCGGCAGAGTGCTGCTCGAGGACCTCGGCCAGCGTAAAGAAGTTGCCGAGCGACTTGGACATCTTCTCGCCGTCGACCAGCAGCATGCCCGTGTGCATCCAGGTGTTGGAGAAACCCTGGTGCCAGGCGCAGGTGGCCTGGGCGCACTCGTTCTCGTGATGCGGGAAGGCAAGGTCGGAGCCGCCGCCATGAATGTCAATCGGAGTGCCCAGGTAGCGGTGTACCATGGCGGCGCACTCGGTGTGCCAACCGGGACGGCCCTCGCCCCAGGGGCTCGGCCAGCTGGGCTCGCCGGGCTTGGCGGCCTTCCATAGGGCAAAGTCGAGCGGGTCGTTCTTGTCCTCGTTCTCCTCGATGCGCGCACCCACCATAAGGTCGTCGATGTTGCGGCCCGAGACTTGGCCGTAGTTGGGATCGCTGCGCACGGCAAAGTACACGTCGCCGTTATCGGCGGCATAGGCATGGCCCTGCTCGATGAGCGTCTTGATCATGGCGATCATGGGGCCGATCTCCTTGGTGGCGCGAGGACGCACATCGGGATCGAGCACGTTGGCGGCGCGCATAACGCCGATAAACTTGTCAGAGAACTCCGTCGCAACCTCGGCGGCGGTACGGCCCTGCTCGTTGGCGCGCTTGATGATCTTGTCGTCGACATCGGTGAGGTTCTGGGCGAACGTGACCTCGTAGCCGCTCGCGATGAGCCAGCGACGAATCACGTCAAAGCTGATGAACGTGCGGGCGTTGCCGATGTGGATGTTGTCGTAAACCGTGGGGCCGCACACGTACATGCGGACCTTACCGGACTCGATGGGCTGGAACTCTTCCTTTTTATGGGTAGCGCTGTTGTAGATACGCATTCGTTACTCCTTAACGGTTTTCTGTAGCAGGCAGACGGCCCAGGCGCCAATTCCCTCGCCCTGGCCTTCCCAACCGAGCTTCTCGGTCGTGGTGGCGGCGACGCCCACGTTTTCGACGTCAACGCCCAGGGCGTGGGCAAGGTTGGCGCGCATGGCATCGCGGTGCGGGGTGATCTTGGGTTGCTGACAGGCAATGGTGCAATCGGCATCGACAAACTCAAAGCCCAGCTCGCGCGCATAGTCCATCACGCGAGCGAGCAGCACCATCGAATCGGCACCCTCGTAGGCGGGATCGGTGTCGGGGAATAGCTTGCCGATGTCTCCCCCGCGGCAGGCGCCCAAAATGGCGTCGGCCAAGGCGTGCGCGAGCACATCGGCATCCGAGTGGCCCAGCAGGCCGCGCTCGTAGGGAATGTCGACCCCGCCGATAATACATCGACGCCCCTCCACCAAACGGTGAACGTCGTAGCCATGACCAATGCGCAGGTTACTGAACATGGGGAAGGTCCTCTCCCTCGGCCATGCGGCCGAGCAGAATCGCGGTTACGGGACGCAGGTCCTCGGGCACCGTCACCTTAAGGTTATCGCGCGGGCTCTGGACGCAGCGGACACGCCCACCCATGCGCTCGACCAGCGACGAATCGTCCGTGCCGATAAAGCCCTCAGCAATCGCCGCGGTGTGGGCGCGCTTCATGGCGTCGACGCTAAAGATCTGCGGCGTCTGTGCGGCCCAATAAAGTTCGCGCGGCGGCGTCTCGACGATATTATCGCCGTCGACGATCTTGAGCGTGTCGATCGCGGGCTGGCCGCACACGACACCGTCGAGGGCACGATCGCTCACGAGCACGTCGATAGCGTGATCGATGGCCTCGGTCGTAATGAGCGGACGAGCGCCGTCGTGAATGGCGACGTATTCAAAGCCTGCCGGAACCGCATGCACGCCGGCACGGGTGGAATCCTGGCGGGTATCGCCGGCATCGGCAAAGCTGATAGGCGTGTCATAGTCAAACGGGTCGATGGCCAGGCGGCGCATCTCGGCACGACGCTCGGCAGGGCAAACCACGACGATGTGGCCGACCTTATCGCTACGGTCAAATGCGCGGATGGACCAGCTCATAAGCGGACGGCCCGCTACATTGACGAGCTGCTTACCACCGGGGTTACCAAAACGCTGGCCGCTGCCGCCGGCAACGACCACGGCGCATACGGGCGCCATTATGCGTTCCCCTGTTTGGTGCCCTTCATGCGGTACAGGGAGTCCGCAAGAATGGCAGGGTTATTAACGCCAAAGTCGCCCAGGCGCTCCGGATCCTCGCTGATGTCGTCCATGAGTTCCTGCAGCGAGCCGTACTCGTCGACAATCTTTTCGGCCACGCCGTCGCGCACGACGGACACGCGCGAAAGCGTGCGCAGGCCCAGCGGCGTCATGACAGAGTCCTCATCCAGGTCGTCATAACCCAGAACCGCCGCCACATGCTGTGGGTCGGACAGGTCCTTAGGCGTCATGCGAGCGAGCTCGGCGCGAATCTTCTCGGCGTTGGCCTCAGAGGAATCGCTTGCGTAGTCGCGGATCATCAAGTCGTATTCGGTATCCATGCTGGAGCCCGCGAGCTGCTCGAGCTGCATCTGCACGAGCTTGCCCTGGTTGCCCAGCTTGACGATGCAATCCTTAAGCTCGGTCTTTGCTTGCTGCATGATCTCGAAGCTCGAGAAAATACCGGTAATGTCGGCGAGCGTAACGTAGTCGTCGAGCTCGAGGGCCGTCAGGCGCAGCAGGGAGCGGTCGAGCGACTGACGAGTAGTCTGAAGCGTGGCGACGAGCTGGTTGACCGAGCTCATGATGGTGGTGACGGGCTGGATCTCGTAGCTCTTGCCGTGAACGTACACGTTAACGACGGCACGACGGGCCGAGACCGAGATCACGATGGCATCGGTGAGCACCGACATGCGAGCGGCGGTGCGGTGACGCATGCCCGTCTCGCTCGTGGCAAGCGAGGGATCGGGATTGAGGTGGAAGTTGGCGCGCAGGATCTGGGTGAGGTCGCCGTCGATGACGATGGCACCGTCCATCTTGGAGAGCTCGAACAGACGGTTCGAGGTGAACGAAATGTTGAGCGGGAAGCCGTCGTTACCGGCAGCGAGCACGTTTTCGGTGTCGCCGACGCAGATAAGGGCGCCCAGGTGACCGGCGATGATCATGTCGAGGGCGGTGCGGATCGGCTGACCAGGTGCCGTCAGGCGGATGGCCTGTTCCATACGCTTTTGCAGCCCGTTCTTATCCAAGGCATCGCTCCCATCGTATACGCTCCATAAACGCTAAATAGTTTCTCACGGTTTGTCCCCGCGGCGCTTGCGAAATCCGATGCTTACAGAATGAGCGAACACAGCTGAGAGCCCAACCCAAATGGGCTGCTTATGTGGTAGCATCGGGGTTCACATGAATGAGGGAGTAGTCGCGTGGCCGGGTTCGCCTCCGGTGGCGCGGCAAGTCAACATACTGGCCGAAACGGTCTGGCTTGCCTTAATGAACGAGACTCGTGGTTGTGCGCGCAGCGCGTACGCCACGGGTCTTTTTTGTTATTCCCCCAAGAGGTACACGCGGGCTCGCCCGCAGAGAGGGAGCCAGGCTATGGGACTCGCAGAGCTCGTGTTGCTCGCCGTTGGCCTTTCGATGGACGCCTTTGCCGTTTCCATCTGCAAGGGTCTCGGCATGAAAAAGATCAACCTTAAGGTCGCCGTGGTGCTCGGCCTGTTCTTTGGCGGCTTCCAGGCCGGCATGCCCGTAATCGGATGGGCGCTTGGCAGTCAGTTTATGGGCATCATCGGCCCCATCGACCACTGGATCGCCTTTATCCTGCTCGCCTTCATCGGCGGCAAAATGCTGTGGGAAGCCTTTACCGAGGACGAGGATGAAGGCGACGGCAAGGATGCCGAAAAGATTGACCTGGTCGAGTACCTGCTCCTCGCCATTGCCACCTCAATCGACGCCCTAGCCGTGGGCATCTCGTTTGCGGCACTCTCGGTCGACATCGTGCCCGCTGTATCGCTTATAGGCATCACAACGTTTATCTTCTCCGTCGCCGGCGTGGCGATCGGCCACACCTTTGGCGCGCGCTACGAAAAACCCGCCACCATCGTGGGTGGCGTCGTGCTTATCCTTATCGGCCTCAAGATTCTGCTGGAACACTTGGGGTTTTTGGCGCTGTAAAACACCCTTCAAAACTAAACGTCCGGGCAAGGCCTCATGCAGAGTTTTGCATGAGGCCTTTTCATGCAGACTTTTGCATGTCATACTGATATGCAAAAGTCTGCACGTTGGGAGATCGCCGTGGATACCCTTCCCATCACCACACCGCGCCAAGCTGGCATCTACGTGCGCCAGGCACGCGATGCTCAGGGTCTCACCCGTGCAACCCTCGCTAAAAAAGCCGGTGTTTCGGAGCGCCTGCTCGCATCGCTCGAGCTGGGAGATGCCACGGGTATTCGGCTCGACAAGCTGCTGGCGGTTTTCGGTGCTCTCGGACTGGCACTAGTTGCTCAAGGGAATATCGACGACACGAAACATGAGCAGCCAACCGACGCCCCGCATGCCGATTTGCAACCTTGTAGCACCCCCAGGTGCCATCACACTCAACGTCTTCACCATCGCAACCGACGCGGCGCAGCCATTCCAGCTCTTCCAGATACCCCCTTTACGGCCGAGCTCTACGACAAGGCCTTCGCCGATTTCGCCATGTCCAATCTCGGAGTCTCGATTGCCGCAAGCGCATCTGCCCAAACCAAGCCCGAAGGGAGATAGCCAATGGCCAGAAAAACGCTTCGGACTATTATTTGCGGCGTACCCGCAGGAACGCTCATGCAAGATGAGAGCGGTCTAGTCAGTTTTGCCTACGATCAAGATTATGACGGGCCAGCCCTATCGACCAACATTCCCGTATCAAATCGCACATACGGCCAACAGGTCATGAATCCGTACTTGTTTGGCCTTCTGCCCGACAGCGAGGACCAACGAAAAGCGATTGCCGCCGAATTCGACGCCAGGCCCAATAATCCCGTTGCGCTGCTCAGCCATATCGGACTCGACTGTCCGGGCGGAGTGCAGTTTTGCGCCGAAGAAGATATCGACGCCGCCTTGCATCGCACTGGCGAATACCGCCCTATAGACGACCACGAGATTGCCTTGCGCCTCAAGTCGATCAGGGATGACCGCGAGGCATCGTGGATGGGCCTAGATGAAAGTTGGTCACTTGGAGGCAACCAGGGCAAGTTCGCACTCGCGCTCATAGACGGTCGCTGGTGCGAATGCGTAGGTTCCTCGCCCACGACGCATATTTTCAAAAATGGCGTTATCGGATTTAAACTTGAAGCTCTTAATGAGTTTGTCTGCATGAAAAGCGCCCAGCGCGCGGGTATCGCAACGGCGAACGTTGAGTATCGCTTATTTGAGGACGAACCCGCCCTCATTGTTGAACGCTATGACCGTGTGAAAGCCAAAGACGGAACAATCATGCGTCTACACCAAGAAGACCTCTGTCAGGCCCTTGGAGTGATGCCCGCTCAAAAGTACACGGCAGACGGTGGCCCGACCGCACGCGACATTCAGGAACTCCTCGTCAACACGAGCCATCATCAACTTAACCTGTATCTGTTTACGCAGATACTTTTCTTTAACGCCATCATCGGCGCACCGGACGCGCATGCGAAGAACTATTCCCTG
>CABUZD010000053.1 GCA_902495945.1 uncultured Collinsella sp. | reverse complement strand
TGGTGGAGAAACATATGTCGAAACCCCTGAAGAAAACGTGCTCGCCATTCTCATTTTCTCCGGCCATGACCACCGCATTTAGGGAAACATCACCAGAGCTGACGTCATGCCGAGACCCAATCGCGACGCCAACTATGTTTTCAAGCTTATTCAAGGGATACAGCTCTCCCCAGGGGCTCTTCCCGTAGATATACAGCCCGTTCCTGTATGGAGCCAAGCTTGCGGGCGACTCGCCCTCGAGCAGCTCGATTCCAAACTCGCACTCATCAAAGCAAAGGCCGGCGTCCTTAAATTCCTCGATTGTCTTGGGGGCGATGCCAGCGACTGCTCGCTGCTTTGTTCTGTCCTTGACCGCCCTTCTGACAAGCCGCGTCAATTCCGCCGCGTCTGATGGAAGCCGGTCGAAACGCAAAGAGATGCGCTCTTGTTGCTCCGGAATATCGGCCAGAATCTTCTTTAGGTCATAGGGAAGCAAAAGTCTGTAGAAAACCTCCGCTGAACGAGCCTCGCTCCCACAGTAGACGTAAAAATAGATGCAGCCTCCAGCAATGTTGAGATAGTGCTTGAGGTCTGAAACTCGAACTTGCCGCTTAGGTCGGTCCGATTTTCTTTTCGAAGTGGTCCCCTTGACCTGAAGCGGCAACTGGCCTTCAACGGTCTCAATCGTGAAGGAAGAAGACGAGTAGACTTGCAGGTGCCCGTCGGTGCATTCGGTCTTGTCGTTCTCATCTATATACGCATAGACGCAAGCGACATCGCCGAAAGCCTGCTTGACAGCATTGACCGCGTTCTGCTCGATTTTGCGATTGTCCAAGCTTCTCCTTACTGTTTTAGATCGTCAGCAAACCGATGTCAGGCATGTTTCTCACTTGACCTAACTGCCTCGCGATGAATCGCATGGCCCTAGAGGAAAAAGTCCCTCGCGCTCACGATGCGGATGCCGTCGATATCCGTGTCGTAGGAACCCTGCCTCACGACCACGATCTTCTCGTGGTTGTCTCGTATCGACTTCAGAGGGGCGATCTCTCGCTCCCTGGTCTCGCTTGCGAACATCTCGTCAGTCGCCTGCACGTAGAGCACGCGCCCGTCCTTCGTCGCGACGAAGTCGACTTCCTTGCCATAGAGCTTGCCCACATGCACGCTCCATCCTTCGTAGAGCAGCTGGAGATACACGGCGTTCTCGAACAGGCGGCCAGTATCCGTGACCCTATAGCCGGCCATCCAGGTCCGGAAGCCGGTGTCGACGATGTACTCCTTTGGGTTCGTCTTGAGGAGCGCCTTGCCGTGCAAATCGTAACGCGTGGCACGATAGAACAGGAAGGCCTCCTCAAGCGCACCCACATACGAGGAAACGGTCTTGTTCGTGGTCTTCGGCCCCGCAGAAGTTAACGCGCCGGCGATTCGACTCGACGAGCACTCGTTGCCGATGTTGTCCGCCAGGAATTCGGCCACATGGCGCAGCAGGGAAGGGTGAGTCACCGCACTTTTGCCCTTCCCGCGCTCACGGTTGACAATATCACGCACGGCGATGGCTTCGTAGACGCCGGACATGTACGCCGAGTGCTGCGCCTGGGTCGTCGAGAGGGATGCGATGGCTGGCATGCCCCCGTACTCAAGGTAACGAGTAAGCATGTCGTCGAAGAGAACGGGATCCCCCTCGGGAGTGAGAGCCACCGAAGTTCCCGATACGAACTCGATTCCGCAAAAGTCGGCGAACTCGGAGAAGGACAGGGGCAGCATCTTTACCTCTACGTAGCGCCCGGAGAGATAGGTGGCCAGCTCGCTCGAGAGAAGATACGCATTCGAGCCCGTGAGGTAGATGTCGCAATCGAAGTCGACCCTCATTGCGTTGACCGCATCCTGCCAGCCATCGATTCTCTGGGGCTCGTCTATGAAAACGTAGGTGCGACCCTTGTCCGACAGGCGCCCGCGAACGTAATCATAAAGCTGGTCCTCCGTCTTGATGCCCGTACCCTTGCTTTCCAGGTTGACGCTCACAAAGCCGCGGCCAGCGACTCCCTCAGACTCGATGGTCATCCTAATTAGATCGAGAAGGCTCGACTTGCCGCACCTGCGCACGCCCGTGATCACCTTGATGAGGTCGGTGTCACGGAAGAGCATCGCCTCCTCGAGGTATCTATCGCGGTTCCTGAGTCTGCTACCCTTCAAAAGCTGCTCCTAAAACTCGAATCTGGTTACACTTTTAGGAGTATCGTAACTCCACGCCACAAGATGAGCAAAGAGCGCACCTCGAGACGGATCGACCAAGGGGATTACGCACCTGCCGGGAGGCAGGGCAGCTTGCTCGATCGACGCGGACTACCAATTGATAAACCCCAAAAGCCGGACCGCACGGCGGCGCTCGTTTCGCTAAATCGGCTTGATGGGATGGCGAATCACGGTCTTGAGCTTCTCCGGCGCGTACTTGCGCGGGTCGGAGAGGTAAATCTCGTGACAGAGGCGGGATTCGGAGAAGTCGGGCGCATATCCCCGTTCCGCCGCAAATGCACGCATGGCGCCTATGATCGTCAGCTCGTCATCGTAAGGCCAGTATAGCAATGGGCGCGGATTCGTAAGAAGCCGCGCCCATTGGCAAACACTATAGCATAGAATCGAACGTCTGTTCTATTCCCACTCGATCGTCGCCGGCGGCTTAGACGTGATGTCGTAGCACACGCGGTTGGCGCCGGGGACCTCGGCAACGATGCGGCCGGAGATGCGGGCCAGCACGTCGTAGGGCAGCTTGGCCCAGTCGGCGGTCATGGCATCGCTGGACTCGACGGCACGCAGGATGATCGGGCGCTGATAGGTGCGCTCGTCGCCCATAACGCCGACGGACTTAATGTCGGGCAGGACCGCGAAATACTGCCAACAGCTGTGCTCGGAGTTGCGCTCGCCGGTCTGCTCAAACAGACGCTGGTTGTAGGCGTCGAGCTCCTCGCGCACGATAGCGTCGGCGTTCTTGAGGATCTCGAGCTTTTCCTTGTCGACCGCGCCGATGATGCGGATGGCCAGACCCGGGCCCGGGAAAGGCTGACGGAACACGATGTGACCCGGCAGGCCAAGCGCCAGACCAAGTGCGCGGACCTCGTCCTTAAAGAAGTGGTCGAGCGGCTCAATAAGGTCGAAGTGCACGCCATCGGGGAACGGGATCAGGTTGTGATGGCTCTTGATGGTGGCCGTCTTGCCGCCCGTCTTGCGAGCGCCAGACTCGATGATGTCGGGGTAGATGGTGCCCTGAGCCAGGTACTTGACCGGCTTGCCATCGGTCTCGAGCTGCTGCGCCACGGCGAAGAACTCTTTCCAGAACTGCGTGCCGATGATGCGGCGCTTCTCCTCGGGCTCGGTCACACCGGCCAGAAGCTCGGCATAACGGTCCTCGGCGTGAACGTGGATAAAGTCGACGTCGAACTGCTTGGTGAAGACCTCCTCCACCTGCTCGGGCTCGCCCTTGCGCAGCAGGCCGTGGTTGATGAACACGCAGGTCATCTGCTTGCCCACGGCGCGAGCGCCCAGCGCAGCCACGACGGAGGAGTCGACGCCACCGGACAGGGCCAGAATCACGCGGTCGTCGCCGACCTTCTCGCGGAACTCAGCCGTCATGGTCTCGACCAGGTTGTCCATGCTCCAGTTGGGCTCCAGGCCGCAGATCTCAAACAGGAAATTGCTCAGCAGCTGCTGACCGTACTCGGAGTGCTTGACCTCGGGGTGGAACTGCGTGGTGAAAATCTTGCGCTCGACGCACTCCATGGCAGCAACCGGGCACACGTCGGTGCTGGCGGTAACGGTAAAGCCCTCGGGCACCTCGGAAACGGCGTCGCGATGGCTCATCCACACGGTCTGCTCCATGGGCGTGGAGTTAAAGAGCTTAGCGCCGGCCGTGCGCGTGATGGTGGCGCGGCCGTACTCACCCACCTCGGAGTGGCCGACCTTGCCGCCGAGCGTCACGGCCGTGATCTGATGGCCGTAGCAAAAGCCCAGAACGGGAAGGCCCAGGTCAAAGATGGCAGGGTCGATAGACGGAGCGTCCTCGGCGTACACGGAGGCCGGGCCGCCGGAAAGGATGAGCGCAGAGGCGTTCATCTCGCGAATCTCATCGGCCGAGATGTCGCAGGGAACGATCTCGGAGTACACGTTGAGGTCGCGGACGCGACGGGCAATGAGCTGACCGTACTGCGCACCAAAGTCGAGTACGAGGACCTTTGCGGAAGCCTTTTGATCCATGGTTTCCCCCTCCTGTTGGCGGGGAGCCGGTGCCCGCCCGCGCGAATAAACGAGATAACTTTCATAGTGTACACGTTATATGGGGTTTCTCGTCCCTCGCAGCCATCAGCGCACGGCAAACGCACGACCTGGGCCCCTATTTGACGGCAATTGAAGTGTTACCAGACGTTACAGATGATGTAATACATTTGAACATTGAACGCTCTGTGCCACAATACTGCCGAACGACTCCGCCTCTGCGGCGGCAAATACGATAGGAATACCAGCATGAAGCGCATCCTTCTCATCGCCACGGGCGGCACCATCGCATCGACCGAGGACGGCAACGGCCTCTCCCCCGCCCTGACCGGTGAGGAGCTCGCCCAAAGCGTCCCCGAGATCTCGGGCCTCTGCGAGCTCGACGTCGTGCAGCCCATGAACATCGACAGCACCAATATGCGCCCGAGCGACTGGATGCGCATCCGCGATGTCATCGTCGAAGGCTATGCCGATCACGACGGCTTCGTAGTCCTTCACGGCACCGACACCATGAGCTACACCGCGGCAGCGCTTTCCTACCTGATTCAGGACAGCCCCAAGCCCATCGTGCTCACCGGCTCGCAAAAGCCCATGGGCAACCCCTTTACCGACGCCAAGCTCAATCTGTACCAGAGCCTGCTCTATGCGCTCGACGAGCACTCGCACGATGTGTCGATTGTGTTTGGTGGCGTCGCCATTGCCGGCACGCGCGCCCGCAAGCAGCGCACCATGAGCTTTAACGCGTTCATTAGCGTCAACTATCCGCCCATCGCCTACATCCGCAACGACCGCATCGTGCGCAACGGGCTCCACGGCACGCATCAGGGCGAAAACCCGGTGCGTTTCTACGACAGCATCGACCCGCGCGTGTTTGTCCTTAAGCTTACGCCCGGCGTGAACCCGGGTATCCTGGACGCCCTAGCCGATAGCTACGACGCCGTGATTCTGGAGACCTTTGGCATTGGCGGTATCCCCGAGTTTGGCGAGTCCGGCGAGTCGTTCCAGGAGGCGATTTTCCGCTGGGTCGATTCGGGCCGCACCGTCGTTATGACCACGCAGGTCCCCGAAGAGGGCCTCGATCTGGGCGTTTATGAGGTCGGCCGCGCTTACGCCGATCATCCGGGCATTCTGCGCGGCGATGACATGACCACCGAGACGCTTGTGGCCAAGACCATGTGGGCACTCGGCCAGTCACGCGATGCCACCGAAATCCAGCGCCTGTTCTACAGCCAAGTCAACCACGACCGCGTCCCGATGGCGTAATCCCTAAGGCAGCTCCACTTATCGCAGCCTTAAACGACAGGTGGTCCCCCTCGGGCCGTGCAAAAATCGGAGTATTCTGCAATTTCTCCTCCGTAGGCATAGAATCGACCGATTGTTAGACGAACTTTTAGGACGAGGGTTCCGTCTAGTAAATATTTATTCCTCATTTTTATTTAGTATGTGTATTAACTACTGCCAAAAAGGCAAAGCCAGCCGCTCGAGCTACCATCTACGGCCAAACTGGTGCTGAATACTCGCGATTTTGCACATCGCAACCAGGGGGACCCGCCCAAAGAGCGTCAAATACAGCGGGGGAACGCCCTATCCGATACCCTCGAGAAGCTCTGACACCGTCATGCCGAGTGCGGGCGCGATCTTAAATAGAACCTTGAGCGTGAAATTTGCCGTCCCATCTTCGATTCGGTCGAGGTAGGGTCGGCTGATTCCTGTCGCCACACAAAAATCAACCTTGGAGATACCAAGGTCTCTGCGTGTCTCTTCGACCCGCCTGCCAAGAATCTGTTTAGCACGTTCGTCCATGCAGCCGAGTTTGAAATGGAGCCGAACATAAACGTAAACTATAGTTTACGTTTTGCCGAATACACAGGAGTTTTCTATGTCGGGTTCTTCGGTCCGCACGTACCGAGCCACGCTTCGCACAAACAGCGCACCGCCCAAGCTCGTCGTCGTTGAAGCAGAATGTCTTTCGCCCGATGAGCGCACAGCATTTGCATTGCTATCAAGTCGCGTCGCCGCCGTTCTGGTCCCTTGCCCGGCGCAAGGTGAACTTGCCATCCAATGCCAAGCGCACAGCCGCTCGCTCAATCAGGCTGCCGTAATCGTAACCAGCCAGCGTGGCCTGCCCCTTCTCCTGGAAGCCGGCGTCGCGCTCGCCCTTCGCGGTGCCGGATACGAAAACGAGGCCGCCGCCGACATGGTCTTTCAACCACGATCGAGCGGCGGCCTCGCAGCAGCCATCGAATATGCTTGCAGGCTCGTTGCCTAAAGGCGCAAGCTAAAAGCCCAGGCCAAAGCCCATACCGGTAATCGCCGAATACATAAAGTAAACGTTGATTACGTTGAGAAATACACCCGTGATGCAACCGTTGCGCAGGTAGCGCTCGCACACGATGCGTGCCATGGCGGCGGAGTCATCGTTGTTTTTTGCCTGGCGTCCCGCCGTAAAGTACGTCGCCACGCTCAGCAGCAGATTGAGCACCGGCAACGCCAGCAACTCGTAGCTCTTGCCCCAGCGCGTCGCCTCGCCGGCGGCATTAAACTTCGTTGCCACCTCGGGACCAATGTTGGGGATAACACACGCTGCGACCACCAGCGGAATCACCGCAAGCACGAGCAGCGCAATACCCATGTAGCCAGCTTTTTTGCCATATTTAAACATATGCGTCGTCCTTACACGTTAAAGCGGAAGTGCACGACGTCGCCATCGGCCATGACATAGTCCTTGCCCTCGATACGCAGCTTGCCGGCGGCCTTGGCGCCCTGCTCGCCACCGAGCTCGATGTAGTCGTCGTAGCCAATGACCTCGGCCTTAATAAAGCCGCGCTCAAAGTCGGTGTGGATGACGCCGGCGGCCTGCGGAGCGGTCGCGCCCTGACGCACCGTCCAGGCCTTGACCTCCATCTCGCCAGCCGTAAAGAACGACTGCAGGCCGAGCAGCTTGTAGGCAGCCTGAGCGAGCACGTCCAGACCGGGCTGCTCCAGGCCCAGGCTCTCCAGGTAGTCGGCGGCATCCTCGGGATCGAGCTCGGAAAGCTCGGCCTCGATCTTGGCGCAGATCGGCAACGGCTTGACGCCATCAATGGGCGCCAGGTCCTCGTTGAGCATGTCCTCGTCTACGTTGGCCACATACAGGATGGGCTTCATGGTGAGCAGGAACAGGCCCTTGGCGGCGGCACGCTCCTCGTCGGTCATCTCCATGGACGCGGCGCGCTTACCCTCGTTGAGCCAGGCAAGCAGGCGCTTGGCGACCTCAAACTTGGGCATGAGCTCCTTGTCGCGCTTGGCCTCCTTCTCGAGCTTGGGCAGCTGCTTCTCGAGCGTGCCCATGTCGGCCAGGATAAGCTCGGTCATGATGGTGTCGGCGTCACCGGCGGGGTCGACGAACTCGCCCGTGCGGCCCACCTCGCGCATAACGTTGGGGTCCTTAAAGTAGCGCACGACCTCGCAGATGGCATCGGTCTCGCGGATGTTTGCCAAGAACTGGTTGCCCAGACCCTCGCCCTCGTTAGCGCCCTTCACCAGACCTGCGATGTCGACAAACTCGACCGTAGCCGGCACAATGCGACCCGGGTTAACGATGTCGGCGAGCTTTTGCAGGCGGCTATCGGGCACATCGACGATACCCACGTTGGGGTCGATCGTGGCAAACGGGTAGTTGGCGGCAAGGCCGGTCTTTTTGGTAAGCGCGGTGAACAACGTCGACTTGCCCACGTTGGGCAGGCCCACGATACCGATGGAAAGGGACACGACAGCTCCTTTTGGTACAGGTACTTCAAACTGCATAAGTATAGCGCCGCCGCAGCATCTGGGCGAACCCAGACGCCACGGCGGCGCAAATGAAGCAGAGATGAGTGAGAGTTCGAGACGGCAGTCCTTACTTAAGCTCGGGCCAGAAATCCTTGTTGGCCTCGATGAGCTCGTCCAGGATCTGCTTGGCAACGCTCGCCGAAGGAATGGTCTTGGAGAGCGTGAGTGCCTGCCAGAGCTTCTGGTAGCTGCCCTCGACCCAAGCCTGGACAACGAGCTTCTCAACGGAAACCTGCTGCTCCATCAGGCCCTTCTGGAACTGCGGAATCGGGCCCTGGCAGATCTTCTCAAAGCCGTTGGAACCGACGATGCAAGGCACCTCGACCATGGCCGTCGGGTCGAAGTTGGGCACAGCACCATCGTTGGGGACGATCAGCAGGAAGCGCTCGAGCGTATTCTCGGCCAGTGCGCAGGCAAGGTCGACGATGTAGTTGGCATGTACATCTGGCTCAAAGCCGCCATCTTTGGCCGTACCCTTGGCAATGATGTCGCGGCAAGCGCCAAAGACCTTCTTCTCGCGGCCGTCCATAACCTCATTGGCGCGAGTGTAGTTGGGGTCAGACGTCTCGACGACATAGTCCGGGTACAGGTAATACTTGAGGTAGGTATTGGGAATCGTCTCGGGATCGACAGCATAGACATCCTTGGCCTTGCCGAAGGTGTGAATCCAACTCTCCTCGACATGCTGCTCCTTGCCGGCCTCGTGCTCGATGCCGTCCAGGTAGCCGTTCTTAGCCATGTGCTCCTTAATCTGCGGCATGAGGTCGTTGCCGTCCTTGTCGTAGATCTTGCTCCACCAACCAAAGTGGTTGAGGCCGTAGTAGCTATACTGCAGCTCGCGACGATCCTTGATGCCGCACATACGGCTCATCTTATCCATGAGGTCGATCGGCATGTCGCAGATGTTGATGATGCGGCTGTTGGGGCGCAGCACGCGGCAAGCCTCGGCGACGATGGCCGCGGGGTTGGAGTAGTTGAGCATCCAGGCGTTGGGGCTGTACTTCTCCATGTAGTCGAGAATCTCGATGACGCCGCCGATGGAGCGCATGCCATAGGCGATACCGCCGGCACCGCAGGTCTCTTGGCCAACGCAGCCGTACTTGAGAGGAATCTTCTCGTCGAGCTCACGCATGGCGTACAGGCCGACGCGGATGTGAGCAAGGACGAAGTCGGTCCCGGTGAATGCGGTCTCGGGGTCGGTGGTGTAGCTAAACTCAACCTCGGGGGCGTTCTCGTGGAAGTAGATCTCGCAAGCCTTTGCCACGGTCTCCTGGCGCTCGGCGTTGTTGTCGTAGAAGGTCACCTTGTTGACCGGGAAGCGGTCGCGCTCCTCAAGCAGCATCAGAGCGATGCCCGGGGTGAAGGTAGAGCCACCGCCGGCAATGGTCACGGCATAGTTTTTCTTGGACATGATGTCCTCCTCATTCTGGCCGCTTGCTCAATCCATCCCCGTACGCGGCCTGTACGGTTTGGAATTGTTACCTAGAAGTGGAGTTTTTTATCTCTAGAATCGGCCTTGCGGTGCATACCGGCTCTGCAAGGCCGATTGTTTCGATGGACGATGGTTTACAGAAGACTCTCGAACTTCTCGCGAACCTGCGGGACGGTAAGGCCGATGATGACCTGGATTGACTGACCTTGGACCACCAAGCCATGCGTACCGATCGCCTTGAAGGAAGCCTCGGGCGCAACGACGCTCTTGTCCTTGACGTTAACGCGCAGACGGGTAGCGCAGTTAGTTACATCGATGATGTTATCCGTGCCACCGAGCAGATCGAGGATTTTCTCGGCAAGCACCAAGCGCTCATCATCTTTACTCTGGGCAACCGATTTGCCAGCAGCACCGCCCTGCTTTTGCTTGTAGTCGGCCTTGGACTTGAGCTCGACCTCAACATCGTCATCCTCGCGACCGGGGGTCTTAAAGTCGAACTTGATGATCAAGAAACGGAAGACCACGACCCAAAGAGCGGTAAAGCACAGACCGACAAGGATGGAGATGGCGTACTGCAGACCGTGTGCGGCCCAAAGGGGCAGCCAGTCCCACGAGAGCATCGAGATGATTCCGCCGTCGAAGATGCCCACGACGCCAAGGAGGTTTTGAGCCATGCAGCCGAGCGCTCCGAGCACGCAGTGGACGACGAACAGGCCGGGCGCAATGAACAGGAAGGTGAAGTCAAGCGGCTCGGTAATACCGCAAAGCATAGCGGTAAGGGTGACCGGGATTAGCAGAGCCTTGACGCGCTGCTTGCGCTCGGGTTTGGCGGTCATATAAAACGCAATGGCGACGCCAAGCGAGCCGAAGACTTTAGTCCAACCAGGGCAGGTATAGGCAGCCCAGGGTGCGGCATCCTTAAGAGCAATGCTCGGATCGGCAGCCAATTGGGGCAGGATGTTGGCCCAAGCAGCAAAGATGCCGCCGTTGACCGCCGCGTTGTCGTAATAGAACGGCGTATAGATAAAGTGGTGCAGGCCCGTAGGAATCAGCACGCGCTCGAAGAAAGCAAAGACGCCCACGCCAAACGTACCGGCGGAAAGGATGAATCCCTGGAAGGCGGCGATAGCAGCCTGAACATGCGGCCACACCAGGCAGGCGATAATAGCGACCGGAACCATAACGAAGAAACCGATCATATAGATGAACACGGAGCCCGAGAACACGCCCAACCACTCAGGAAGTTCGGTGTCGAAGTACTTGTTGTGAAGCATCGTGGCAATACCCGAAATGATAAGCGCGCCCATGATGCCCATATCAAGCGTTTTGATGCTTGCGATAGTGGCAAGACCAGTACCGCTGCCCGCCTCGACAGAGTAGTCGACCCCAAAGACAGGGCCCCACTGCCCCAAGATTGTGCTTACAAAGTAGTTGAAGGTAAGGTAGATGGCCAAAGCCTCCATGCAGCAGCGAGCGTTCTGCTTGTTCGCGAGCGAAATTGGCAACGCTACGCAAAACAGCAAC
>CABUZD010000052.1 GCA_902495945.1 uncultured Collinsella sp. | reverse complement strand
TGGCCTCGCATCGCACTACACCGGCTTCGACTCCGGCTTCCAGCAGTTCTTCCGCGTCCGCGAGAAGTCCATGGACCTGGCCGAGAAGCTCTCCGGTCACCGCAAGACCTACGGCCTCAACGTGATCGGCGGCGTGCGTCGCGATATTTTGGCCGAGCAGAAGCTTTCCACGCTCACGACCATCCATCAGCTGCGCTCCGAGGTTCAAGAGCTCGTCGACGTGCTGCTTTCCACGCCCAACTTTATTGAGCGTACGAGTGGCATCGGCATTCTGGACCGCAAAATCGCACGCGACTTCTCGCCGGTCGGCCCGCTCATGCGTGGCTCGGGCTATGCCCGCGACGTGCGCTTTGACCATCCCTTCGATGGCTACGCCGATCCGGATGTTCAGAAGATGCATGCTGCCACGGCAGACACCTGCGATGCCTTCGGCCGCACCGCCGTCCGCATCCAGGAGGTCTACGATTCGATCGACATGATCGAGACCATGCTCGAGAACTGCCCGTCGGGTCCCATCCTCACTACGGATTGGGAGTACACCCCGCACAAGTACGCCATCGGCGCCACCGAGGCTCCGCGCGGCGAGGACGTGCACTGGGCCATGCTCGGCAACAACCAGAAGTGCTACCGCTGGCGCGCCAAGGCGGCCACGTACAGCAACTGGCCGGTCCTGCGCTACATGTTCCGCGGCAACACCGTGGGCGACGCGGCGCTGATCGTCGGCTCGCTCGACCCGTGCTACTCCTGCACCGACCGCGTGACGGTGACCGATGTCGCCGCCAAGCGCGACCACGTGCTCGACAAGGAGCAGTTCGAGAACGTCTGGCGCGACAAGTCGCCGCTTGCGGGCGAGGGCACCATGGCCGCTCCGCTCGATGAGGAGGCGCTCTAATATGCTGAAGCTTTGGAAGGTCAACGCCAAGGCCGGCGACGCGACGGTCAAGTACCCGTTTGCGCCGTTCCCCACCAACAAGGACATGCGCGGCAAGCCCGAGCACAACGCCGAGCTCTGCATCGCCTGCGGTGCCTGCGGTGTGGCGTGCCCGGCCGATGCCATTCGCATGGACACCGACCTTGCGGCCGATACCATTACCTGGTCGATCGACTACGGCCGCTGCATCTTTTGCGGTCGCTGTGAGGAAGCCTGCCCCATGGAGGCCATCAAGCTCACCGAGGAGTTTGAGCTGGCTGTCATGAGCAAGGACGACCTTACCAGCAAGAGCGTCTATACGCTCGAGCACTGCTCGCGTTGCGGCAAGCCGTTTGCCCCGCACAAGGAGATCGACTACGCCAAGCGCCTGCTGCAAAAGGCCGGCGGCATGGAGGCCGAGCAGGCTGCCCGTACCGTCGGTATGTGCCAGGAGTGCAAGCGTGAGCTCGACGCCCTGCGCGCCGCCTCGGCCGTAAAGACCGGCAACGCGCACGGCATGGCTGCCAACGAGACGCTTGCGTCCGGTGAGCCCCAGGGCCCCGGCATGGAGTATCTGGGCGGCCACGGCGTGAACCCGGAGTATATCGACCGCGAGCTCAACCCCGATGCGCCCGAGATTCCCGCCGGTCCGGCGCCGGTCGAGGGCATCATCATGGATTTTGAAACGAAGGAGGAGTAACCATGGCCGAACCCACGCTTTTGCCCGAGCGGCTCCAGTACCGCCCGACCAAGATCGAGCTCGACGAGAGCATCGAGAAGGCCAAGGCGACCCTTCTTAAGAAGATCAAGCGCTCGGTGTACGTCTACCGTGTTGACTGCGGCGGCTGCAACGGCTGCGAGATCGAGATCTTCGGTTCCATCACGCCCGTCTTCGACGTCGAGCGCTTTGGCATCAAGGTCGTGCCCTCGCCCCGTCACGCCGATGTGCTGCTGTACACCGGTGCCGTGACGCGTGCCATGCGCATGCCGGCCCTGCGCGCCTTTGAGGCCGCACCCGATCCCAAGATCGTGGTGTCCTATGGCGCGTGCGGCTGCACCGGCGGCATCTTCTACGACAACTACTGCGTCTGGGGCGGCACGGACAAGATCTTGCCGGTCGACGTCTATATCCCCGGCTGCCCGCCCAGCCCCGCGCAGACCGTCTACGGCTTTGCCATGGCACTTGGCCTGCTGGACCAAAAGCTCCATGCCGAGACCACGGTGGAGGCCGCCGGCGAGCAGGCCGATATCCTGCACCCCGGCGTGCCGTACAAGCTGCGTGTGGCCATCGAGCGCGAAGCTCGCGCCATGAGCGGCTACCGTTACGGCCGCGACTTGGCCAACGAGTTTATGGATACGCTTGAGGGCGCGCCCAAGGGCGATATCCGCGGCGCCATGGCGCTGCTCATCGACAAGCAAGATGATCCTCGCCGCGTCGAGGTGTACTCGGCGCTGCAGGATCTGGTGCTGGCCGGAGGTCACTAGATGGAGCTCACGGACCGCTCTGGTTACTTTGCGGGTCCCGGCATGCTCGGCGGCTCTTTTGGCGATGCCTCGCGCGCAAGCGACGAGGCCGCCGAGGGCGTCGCCGACCCTTGCCTGGGCCATGCGCCCGACCAGGTGGTCTTTTACGAGCTCACGCGTAAGTTTGTGGAGACCGAGGAAGACGTTCCCCAGGAGGCCTGCGACGTGCTGTACTACACGCTCGCCGTGGGCCACCACACCGGCGTGCTCGACTGCTTTGAGCCGCGCCTGTCGGTGTCGGTGGATGTGTTCTATTCGCTCGTCGACGCGCTGCCGGAGGGGGAGGCTAAGACCAAGTTTGAGGCCATCCGCTCCTTTGGTGAGTGCCAGCTCGACAAGGCGGCGGTGCCCTCGCTGCTCGAGGCCTGCGATGCGCTGCTCGACGAGCGCGGTTTTCGCGGGTCGGCCAAGGCCGGCATCTCGGTGTTCGACGACGACTTTGGCCTGCATGCCCAGCAGGTCGCGTTTCTGATGAAGTTCCGCGATCTGGTGGAGCGCGTGCGCGATGTGTCGGGCGTGTATCTGACGGGAAGGTTGCAGTAATGGGTCGCGTTGTGGATGGACGTGTGAACGGCGCCCCGTTTGCGGGTATCGTGCTCACGGCGGGAAGCGTGCTGCGTGCCGACGATGCCGCCGGCCCCGTGCTCTCCAAAAAGATGGAAGACGCACCTATCGCCGGTTGGTACACCATCGACGGAGGCCAAACGCCCGAGGATGACATCATCGAGGTCAAGCGCGAGTGTCCGCCGCGTTTGGTTTTGGTTGATGCCGCCGACATGGCGCTGCCCGTCGGCGCCATCCGCTTGCTCGACAAACGTGATGTGGCCCGCAAGTCGATGTTCACCACGCATTCGCTTCCCTTGTCGATTCTGATCGAAGAGATTGAGCAATCGTGCGAAGATATCGTCTTCGTCGGAATTCAGCCGGGCGACACGGAGTTCTACAACCCCATGTCCCCGGAAGTCTTTGACGCCGTGGACGCCGTGTACGACGCCGTGGCCGCCAACGACTTTTCCCACTTTGTCCGCTTGGGGCAAGAGCAGTAGGAGCACTTGTTCCATTTTGTTAGGAAAGAAGTGATTGACATGGCAGATTCCAAGGTGGAGTATCCCGCTCCCGATTGCCTGGCGCCCGCCGCGATCGAGGCCAAGACCGAGGTCGCCGGCGTGACCAAGGCTAACCTGCCGGTCGCTAAGGCCTTTCTGTTGGCAATGTTCGCCGGTGCGTTCATCGCCTTCGGCGGCCTGTTCTTTACGGTGTTTTTGAGCGATAGCACGCTGGGCTGGGGTGCCCAACGCGTCGTGGGCGGCCTGTGCTTTTGCCTGGGCCTGGTGCTGGTACTGGTGTGCGGCGCCGAGCTGTTTACCGGCAATTCGCTTATGGTCTGCGCGCTCAAGAGCAAAAAGATCACCCTGGCTCAGATGCTCAAGGCATGGGTCGTCGTGTGGGTTGGCAATTTTGTCGGCGCTCTGTTCATCGTCTTTTTGGTGTACATGGCCGGCATCTATAAACTCAACGGCGAGGCGGTCGCCAACTCCATGGTGAGCGTTGCCGCCGGCAAGGTGACGATCGACTGGGTGACGATCTTCTTCCGCGGCATCCTGTGCAACATCTTTGTGTGCCTGGCCGTGTGGATCGGTACCGCCGGCAAGACCGTGGTCGATAAGGTCGTGGGCATTCTGCTGCCCATCGCCGCCTTTGTGGCCTGCGGTTTTGAGCACTGCGTTGCCAACATGTACTTTTTGCCCATGGGTGCCGTGATGCACGCGTGCGGCTATGGTGCCGACGTCGCCGGCGCCGATGCGCTCAACGCCGCGGGCATTGCGTTTAACCTGTCCGCCGCCACGCTGGGCAACATCGTGGGCGGCGCGGTTCTGGTCGCGCTCGGCTACTGGTTTATCTATGCCAAGAAGTCCGAGGCGTAAGGTGCCGTCTGTTTGACGTTGGGCCTCCCGCGGGGCGTTGCCGTGCGGGAGGCTTTTTGGGTCTGGGGCTCGTTGCCGAGCTTTTTGCCTGTTGTGTTTGACTGATGAAAGGGGTAATCGAGATGGCATCTGCTGTGAAGCGTGACGGTCGCGCCGTGGTGACCACATGCGGGGGATGCTATGCCGATTGCGCCTTTGCGGCACGCGTTGAGGACGGTCGCGTGGTGGCTGAGTTGCCGGTGCCGGGGCATCCGTGCGCGGCGCGTGCCCTGTGCGCCCGCGGGCGCCATCGCCTGGCAATGCCGTTTGACGAGCGCGACCGCATCGTGCATCCCATGCGTCGGCGAGCTGATGGCTCGGGGTTCGATGCGATTTCGTGGGACGAGGCGTTTGCTCAGATTGCCGAGCGTCTTTTGGGGATTGTTGACGAGTGTGGGCCTCGTGCGCTGGGCATGACGCTCGGCGTGCCCTCGTTCGACCGTTACTGGGCGTATCGCTTTATGCATGCGCTGGGCTCGCCCAACGTGTACGGTGCCGACGGCGCCTGCGAGGTGAGCCGTCTCACTGGTTGGGAGCATAGCTTGGGCTATAGCCCCGCCTCCGACCTGGCGCATACCGATTGCATTATGTACCTTGGGCGTTCGCTAGTGGATTCGTCTTCGATGGGGGCAGTCGACGCCTTGAATGACGCACGCCGGCGCGGGGCGAAAATCATTGTCGTGGACCCGCGGCGCAGTGGCTCTGCGGCGCTTGCCGACCGCTGGTTGCGCGTGCGCCCGGGCTGCGACTTGGCGCTGCTGTTGGGTATTGTTCACGTGTTGATTGCCGAGGACCTGTACGATCACGAGTTCGTGACCCGCTATACCACGGGTTTTGACGAGCTGGTGCAGGCGGCCGCTGTTTGGACGCCCGAGTGGGCTGAGTCGATGTGCGATGTGCCGGCGGACGATATCCGAGCGACTGCGCGTGATTTGGCTGCCGCGGCGCCTGCTGCGGTGGTGGACGCTGGCTTTCATGGTGGCATCGGTATCGCGTATGCGAACAGTACCCAGACGGCGCGAGCTATCTGCATGGTCGATGTGCTGCTGGGCTGTATTGGGCATGCGGGCGGAGCGCTTAATCCACCCACACCGCTTGCGCTGGGCGACCTTGATCCCGCACGCTTTGCGACGCCGTCGATGCCGCGTGAGCCTAAGTTGGGGTCCGAGCGCTATTCGCTCGTTGATCCGGTGCGCGGCCTGTGCACGACCATCGGCCAGTCGATTCTGGCCGGTGAGCTACGCGGGCTCATCGTCTATGCCAGTAACCCCGGTGCGGGCTATGGTAATGCGCAGGCTTGGTTGGGTATTTTGCAGCAGCTCGACTTGCTCGTGACGATTGATATTCGCTGGTCCGAGACGGCGCGTGCTTCTGATTTCGTGCTGCCCGACGTGACGTATCTGGAGGCTGACCGCGGCGTGGGAACGGTGACAGGCGCCAACGATGCGCGCGTGTTCTACCGCAACGCCGTGCTGCCTGTGCAGCATGACGACACACGTCCCGGTCGGGAGATTTTTGCCGGTCTGGCACAGGCGTGTGGCGCGGGCGAGTACTTCCAGTTTACGTCCGACGATCTGGCCGCCGCCCAGGTGGCTCCGTTTGGGATTGATCTTGCCGAACTCAAGGAGCGCGGTTGGGCCGATACGGGCGTGGCGCTGCCGTCGCGCACGGGTGAGCCGGTGATTCCGCTTGCCGGCGGCAAGATTGCGCTGGCAAGTGACGTATGGGAGCGTGCCGGCCTGGGACGCGTGTCAGGCTGGATCGCGCCGATGGTGGAGCCCAGCCCGGGGATGTTTCGCCTCATTAGCGGCAACCGTCCCTTTGAGTCGCACACTTCGCGCAGACTTGCTGCGGCGGGTGCTGCCGAGGCAGGTTCCGACTTGGACGCCGTGCAGATGAATGCCGACGTCGCCGAGCGCATGGGTATCGCCAACGGCGAGGTCGTCGAGCTGGTGAGCGACATGGGCCGCGACCGCGTACGCGTGGAGACCACGCCCTATCTGCATCCGGCGTGCATCTTTACGTCGGCGGCTCCCGGCGGGCGTTCGTTTGGCGCTGGCGCGGATGGCGCCCAGGCACTTGGCGTCGGCCCGCTCGACCACACGCCGCTGCGTTGGGATCCTATTACGGGCGCCGCGCTCACCCAGGAAAACGCCGTTCGCGTGGAAAAGATTGAGCCGCGCGGGGATAATGACGAGTAATTGATTCAGCTGATGTATTTGACTGATCCACGTATTTTTTGAAAGGCCGCACATGAGCGATAGCCAGAACATTTCCGATGAGGTGCGCGCCCGTCTGCGCGCTATTCCCTCCGTCAACGAGCTGCTCGCCGAGTGGCCGGTGGTGAAGGCGGCGGGGGAGACGTGTGATGCGGTAGTCCATGCCGCCGTCACGGCCGTGCTCGACGAGGAGCGCGCCGCCATTCGCGCCGGCGCCGCCCCACGCTCAAAACGCGAGCTGGCGTCGGCTATCGAATTCCGTGCACATCGCTCAGCGCTGCCGAGCCTGCGTCCAGCCGTCAACGCCACGGGTGTGGTCATCCACACCAACCTTGGTCGCGCCCCGCTCGCGGAGTCGGCGGCAAAGGCCGTGGCCGAAGTCGCGCACGGCTACAGCACGCTCGAGTACAGCGTGGACACCTGCTCGCGCGGGTCGCGCAAGGAACATGCCGCGCAGCTCATCCGTTCGCTTACCGGTGCCGAGGACGCGCTGGTCGTCAACAATAACGCCGCCGCGGTGTTGCTGGTGCTGGCCACTCACGCTGCGGGCAAAGAGGTTATCGTGAGCCGCGGCGAGCTTGTCGAGATCGGCGGCAGCTTCCGCATCCCCGATGTCATGGCGGCTTCGGGCGCCAAACTCGTCGAGGTCGGCGCCACCAACCGCACGCATCTGGCAGATTATGAGCAAGCCATCACACCCGATACGGCCATGATCCTCAAGGTCCATCCTTCCAACTATCGCATCGAGGGTTTTCACGAGGAAGTGAGCTCAAGGGAGCTCGCCGCACTGGCCCATAAGCACGGCCTGCTGTTCTACGAGGACCAGGGCTCGGGCGCGCTGTTGCCCGACGACATCTTGGTGCGCGGCGGCGAAGAAACCACGCCGGCTTCGGTTTCGGCAGGGCTCGATATCGTGTCGTGCTCGGGTGATAAGCTGCTGGGTGCCGCGCAGGCGGGCATTATCATGGGTCGTCGCGATCTGGTCCAGGCCTGCGGGTCGCATCCGCTTATGCGTGCCCTGCGTCCGGGCAAGCTCGCACTGGCGGCGCTCGAGGCTACACTGCGCATTTACATGGATGGCGCCGATGTTGCCCATCGCGATATTCCGGTGCTCAACATGCTTACGCTGCCGCAGGCCCATTTGGAGCGACGTGCTCGCAAGCTGCGCGAGCTGATGGTGGCGGGTCTCGATAAGGCCGGCTGCCCGTGTGCCGTGCAGGTGGAAATCGTTGAGGAGTCCTCGACTCCCGGCGGCGGCTCGCTGCCTACCGTCGAGTTGCCCACGATGTGCGTGGCCATCTGCCCGGTCGACGGGCGCCTGTCCGTCGACGCGCTCAAGCGCTCGCTCGTCCAAGACTTCGATACGCCGGTCGTCACGCGAACCTCGCACGATCGCATTTTGTTTGACGTCCGTACGCTTGTGGGCGACCGCGATATCGAGACGGCGGCGTCGACGCTCGTCGCGTGCGTTGAGAAGGCGATTGCTCGATGAGTGAGGTTAAAGCGCTGGTGGAGTGTCCCGTTATCGTTGGTACGGCGGGCCACGTCGACCACGGTAAGTCGGCACTGATCGAGGCACTGACCGGCAAGAATCCCGACCGTCTGGAGGTTGAGCGTCGCCGCGGCATGACCGTTGAGCTGGGCTTTGGCGAGCTGGCGCTGCCGAGTGGCAAGATCGTTGGCCTGGTCGACGTGCCGGGCCACGCGCATTACCTGCGCGCCATGGTGCAGGGTGCCACGGGCATCGATGTGGCCGTGCTGGTGGTCTCTGCCGTTGAGGGCGTGATGCCGCAGACCCGCGAGCACGTGCATGTGCTGGAGCTGCTGGGCGTCACACACATGGTGGTGGCGCTGACGATGTGCGACCTGGCCGATGCCGAGATGACCGAGCTTGCCGAGCTTGATGTCGATGACTTTTTGTCGGGTACCGTGTTTGCGGGCGCGCCGATCGTGCCTGTGTCGTCCAAGACAGGCGAGGGGATTGACGGGCTGCTTGCGGTGCTCGACGAGCAGGTAAGTGCCTGCTGGGATGCTTGCCGCGACCGTTCCGAGCTCACCGATGCCGCGCCGCGTCTGCCCATCGACCGCTGCTTTACGATCAAGGGCGTCGGCACCGTCGTGACGGGAACGCTGCACGATGCGCCGGTTGTGGTGGGCGACGAGCTGATGGCTTTGCCGTCGCGTACAGTCTGTCGCGTGCGCGGGATTCAGGTGCATGGCGATACGCCGCGAGCACTGCCGGGACAGCGCGTGGCACTCAACTTGGTGGGCGATGCCGTCGCCACGCTCGATCGCGGTGAGATGCTCGGCGTGGCGGGCCGCTTTGGCCAGACGATGCGCTTTATGATGACGTTTACGTATTTGGGTCGCGAGGGAGCCAAGCCGCGTGTGTTCGAGTCGGGTGCGCGTGTGCACGTGATGGCGGGTACGGCCGAGGTCGTCGGTCGCATCATGTTCATGGAGGGTGAGGCCCCCATGGCAGTGGGTGAAACCCGTATTGTTCAGGTGCGCTTGGACAACTCGCTGCCGCTGCGCGCCGGGGACCATGCCGTGGTGCTGTCCTATTCGCCCGTGATGCTTATTGGCGGCGGGCGCGTGCTGCTTTCGCGCTGCCGTCGCTCGCGCGAGCTTGCTGAAGGGGAGCGTGCGCTGTACGCGGCGCTTGAGTCCGGCGATATCGCGGGCGGTGTGGGCGCTTGGCTGGCGCTGCAGATGCTGCCGGTTACGGCGGCTGATGTTGCCGAGGCTTTGGATCTTGGTGTCGGCGAGGCCGATGCCGCACTGCGCGGATTGGTGGCGCAGGGCTCCGTTCGCAAGCTTGCCGCGGGCGATGCGGGCCTCTTGGCGGACGCCGTGGTGCTCGACGCCGCGATGGATGCACTGGCGGCGACCCTGTCAGCCATGCACGCGGCGGCTCCCAAGGAGACGGGCTTTACGCCCGGCGCCGTTGCCCATGCTGCGTGGCCTGCCGCTGATGAAGGCGTTGCCGCGGCCCTGATTGCCGAGGGCTGCTCCCGTGGCGTGTGCGCCGCCGAGGGCGCCGAGGTATTCGATCCGCATTCGGCCGCCGCTGCCGCACGCGTGGTGCGAGAGGCTTGCGAGCGGATCGTCGCGCTGCTTGACGAGGCCGGCCTCGATGCACCGACGTTGCCCGAGGTGGGCGAGCGACTACAGCTCGATCGCGACACCATGACGCGTGCCCTGCGCGAGCTTTCGCTCAGCCGCTCGATCGTTAAGGTTGAGCGCGACGTTGCCCTGTCCGCTGCCGCCGAGGCCCATGCGCGTGAGCTCGTCGCAGCTGCCATTGAGGCAGCCGGTGGCGCAGCCACAACGAGCGTGCTGCGCGAGGCCCTAGGCGTGTCGCGCAAACGCGCCATCAGCATCTTGGAGCACCTGGATGCCGTGCGCTTTACGGTGCTCGACAAAGACGCCGGCGGCCTGCGCTCCCTGCGCTAGATTGGCTGCTCGGTTTGGTAAAATACCGCCGCACTTGGGAACGGATGGGCTCCGGTGGGCTCCGCGGTCCTCAAAACCGTTGCGAGGCGTGCAAAACGTCTTGGATGTGTTCGATTCACATACGTTCCCGCCATACGCTACCAGCGCTTTTGTGCTCGCGGTCTTGCTGCGTGCCGCAAAGGCGCTGTTTTGTTTTTGCACGGGTTTGCCGTGCCGCCCGCTTTATCGGCGACGGTATTTGGCTTCGTGTGCCGGGTTTTGAGCATACCGATGGGGGTGGTTTGCTGTATGACTACCGTAAGACGGGCCGATCTTTCTTGTGTCGTCCAGGCGGGCGGGTTGTCGTCGCGCATGGGTTGCGATAAGGCGCGCATGGCATTTTGCGGCGAGCCGCTCATCGAACGCGTGCTGGGTCGGCTGGCGCCAGTTGCCGGCGAGTTGGTCGTGACGACTTCGCGTCCCAGCGAGCTTGCCTACCTTAGGGAGCGCGCGTTTGGCGGCCTGGTGCCGCGAATAGTGTCGGACCTTGAGGGGCCGGCGGGCGCCATGCGCGGCATCGCGAGCTCGTTGACCGCGGCCCGATTGCCGCTCGTGGCGATTGACGCCTGCGATATGCCGTTTGTCTCGCCGGAACTCATCGGCGTGCTTGCCGATCATGTTGAGGCCGAGGCGCTCGATGTGTGCGTGCCGCGCGAGGAGCGGGGATTGAGCCGCTTTGCGCCGTCTGGCGCCGTGACGCGTGTGCGCCGGTTGCCCAAGAGCTGCTCGCCGGTGACCGTCAGCGAATCCGCTGCCTGATCGACCGGGTGAACGCCGGGTATTTGGACGAGCCTCAGATTGTCGCGGTCGCCGGCTCGACGCTCTGCTTCGAAAACGTCAATACGCCCGAGGAGTTTGCGGCGGCCGAGTTACTCGCCTAGACGATTGGAGTTGCCATGTCTCACGATAT
>CABUZD010000051.1 GCA_902495945.1 uncultured Collinsella sp. | reverse complement strand
GGAGTTCGCGCAAAGCGCGAACCAGCGACCGGGACCAGCGGCCCTTTCGGCCAAGTCCATTTCAGCAAAGGAACCCCGCCAGCAAGCGATGCCCAAGAACCGCCAGCTGTGTCATCGCAGGCCGGGGCCGGGCTTGGTTTTGAAAACACTCCGCAGCGCGAGGACGTTTTCAAAACCAAGCCCGGCCCCGGCCGGACAGCACTACAGGTTCTTGACACCCATCGCGCGCATGGCGTTCAGGATGGCGATGATCGCCACGCCCACGTCGCCAAAGACGGCAAGCCACATGTTGGCAATGCCGAGCGCCGCGAGCACCAGGATCAGCAGCTTAACGCCCAGCGCAAAGATGATGTTCTGCCAGACGATCGCCATGGTCTTGCGTGCCACGCGAATCGCGTGGGAAATGTTGGACGGCTTGTCATCCATGAGCACCACGTCGGCGGCCTCAATCGCAGCATCGGAGCCCATGGCGCCCATGGCAATGCCCACATCGGCACGGGTGAGCACGGGTGCATCGTTGATGCCGTCGCCGACAAAGGCGAGCTTGCCCTTGCCGCTTTCGGCCGCGAGCAGCGCTTCAACACGCTCGACTTTGTCGCCCGGCAGCAGCTGCGCGTGGAACTCGTCGAGCCCCAACTGTTCGGCAACGGACGCAGCCACTTCCTCGCGGTCGCCCGTGAGCATAACGGTGCGCTTAACGCCGGCGGCGTGCAGGTCGCGAATCGTCTGTTCGGCATCGGCCTTGACGGTGTCGGCAATTACGATGTGACCAGCATAAATGCCATCGACAAGCACGTGGAGGATCGTGCCGACAACCTCACAGTCCGGTGCTTCAACGCCGGTTGCGGCGAGCATCTTGGCGTTGCCGACGACGACGTGCTTGCCGTCGATGGTCGCCGTCACGCCGTGGCCCGCGTCATTAGCGGAATCCGTCACGCGTGTAGGGTCGAGTTCGCCCTGGTAGGCGGTGCGCACCGACTGCGCGATAGGGTGATCGGAGAACGACTCGGCAAGGGCTGCGACCTCAAGCAGCGACTGCTCGGTATAGCCGGCCTCGGGGTGCACCGCGACGACCGAGAACGTGCCGTTGGTGAGGGTACCCGTTTTGTCGAAGACGACGGTGTCCACATCGGCGAGCGTCTCGAGGTAGTTGGAGCCCTTGATGAGAACGCCCAGCTTGGACGCGCCGCCGATGCCGCCAAAGAAGCTCAACGGTACGCTGATTACGAGGGCGCACGGGCAGCTGACGACCAGGAAGGTCAGACCGCGCAGAATCCAGTTGGACCAGGCACCGGTGACCAGGCCGCCGCCGAGCGCGAGCACCGCGGCCGCGCCGGTGACGGCGGGGGTGTAGACGCGGGCAAAGCGCGTGATGAAGTTCTCGGTGCGCGCCTTCTTTTCGCTGGCGTTTTCCACGAGCTCCAGGACGCGCGCAACGGTGGACTCGCCAAACGGCTTGGTGGTGCGCACGTGGATGAGGCCCGTCATGTTGATGCAGCCGCTGATGATATCGTCACCGGACTTGGCGGGGCGGGGGACTGACTCGCCCGTGAGCGCGGCGGTGTCGAGCTGCGTCTCGCCCTCGACGATAACGCCGTCGATGGGCACGCGCTCGCCGGGCTTGACCACGATCACGGTGCCGACGGCGATGTCATCGGGAAAGACCTGTTCGAGCGTGCCGTCGGCTTGCTCGACGTTGGCGTAGTCGGGCGCGATGTCCATCATGGCACTGATCGACTTGCGGCTCTTGCCCACGGCGAACGCCTGGAATAGCTCGCCGACCTGGTAGAACAGCATGACGGCGGCGCCTTCGGCCATGTGCGGGTCGGTATCGGGGAAGAGCACCATGGCAAACGCGCCGATGGTCGCGACGGCCATAAGGAAACTCTCGTCGAAGGCCTTGCCGCGGCGGATGTTATTGAATGCCTTTTGCAGTACGTCGTAGCCGGCGATCAAAAACGGCACGAGGAACAGCACAAAGCTGGCGTAGATGTCGCCCGGCTCGCCGAATACGGCGGTCAGTGCGCCAAGCTCCTCGAGGGCGTCCACCACAGCAAAGATGCCCAGCGCGACTAGGATACGATTGCGCTTATGCTCGAGTGATTCTTTTTTCTTGCGCTTCTTCTTTTTCTTTTTGGGGTCGGCGGTGGCCATGACTCGTATCCTCCCATTTGGATGTATGAACACTCGCTCATACAATTTCGCGAGCAAAGGCCGCGGCAAGCGCGGCCTTGCGGGTTGGCGTAAACCTGGGCTAGAGAATGATCTCGCAGTCCGGCTCGGCGTCGGCCGTAAACTCTACAACGCGGTTGAGTACCTCGTCGAACTCGGCGTCGTCGGCCTCGAGCGTCAACTTCTGGGTCATAAAGTTGACCGAAACGGACTTGACGCCCTCGAGCTTGGCCAGCTCGTCCTGAAGCTCACGCGCGCAGTTGGCGCAGTCGATCTCGTCGAGCTTAAACTGCTTTTTCATGGTGGGTTCCTTTCTCTGTATTTGCGGCTTGGGTGCAGGCCGCGCTGGTACCGTGGTTGGTTGCTATTCGCAGATGTGGCTCATGCCTTGGTTGAGCATGGTGTAGACGTGGTCGTCGGCGAGCGAGTAGAGGATATTGCGCCCGTCGCGCCGGAATTTAACCAGGTGCGACTGCTTAAGCGTGCGCAGCTGGTGCGATACTGCCGACTGCGAGGTTTCGGTCGCTTCGGCGATGTCTGCCACGCAGAGCTCGCGGCCCATGAGGGCATAGAGAATCTTGATACGCGTGGTGTCGCTGAAGACCTTGAACAGGTCGGCGAGATCGTAGAGAAGCTCCTCGTCGGGAAGGTCCTCGGGCGAGCAGGTGGTCGGGATCACGGGTTCGGTGGCCTCGATGTCGGGTTTCGTTTCATCAACGCGGATGCTCATTGTAATATCCTTTCATATGAACATGCGCTCATATAACTTGCTTCCGATTATATGGGCGCATGTTCACATGTCAATAACGTTCAGGTAATTCGTCGTACAAAATGATGGGGGATAGTGGACGGCCCTGCTGAATACTCGCAATTTTGCACATCGCTAGGGTACCCACCTTGTTAGCCAGTCTAGCTTCCAGCCCCGAAGATCCTGCCCTCGGGCGCGAGGCTGCTTGTTTGGGCAAATGATGGGCTGTCGGATTCGGCAGTCTGCATGTCATCGATTGTCGGAACTTCATTAATTGTCGGGTCATCCAGCGTGATGCCTTCGAGTGTTGCTTTTTCGAGGTCGATTCGTTGACGCTCTTCGGAATCCTGGCGAAGCTGCTTCTGAATTCGCTTTTTCTCTTCTATAAACCTTCTGAGCACAAACTGTCTCAGGTCCTCTTGCATGATTTGAAAGTCTTTTGGCAGACGCGAGGGGCGTATGCCCTCTTTCCGTTGGATCGCTTCCATGACCCTAACAAAAGAGCTGGTATGCATAAAGGAATAACGGCTGACGGTGATGATTCCGTACCCCATGGACGCAAGTGCATTCTTGCGCTCCTCATCGATGGCGCGGTCTTCTTCCGCGTCATGATAAAAACCGTTGTATTCAATGTCTGTGCGAGATTTCTTTAGATACGCATCCATAAAGAACTTTTTGCGTCTTGTGAGATTCTTTGCGGCAGCGGTGACCTGCACCTCGTAATCGGTCTCAATTCCCCTAATACCAAGCCCTCCTTCGCTTTTGGGCAGCGTTAGCATCATGACAAAGGCCGTTTCCATAGGAGACCGGCATCCGTCGCGCACACATTGGATCGCCTTTCGGGCAAGAGCCAGACCGTCGCATCTGGTAATGGAATTAAAGAACTGCTTTAACCTCTCGGTCGAGGTGAGCGCGAAACGCTCGGTATAGGAGGTGGAAGAGTCGGTTCCAAGGGAATAAGCGCCGCACAGTTCAAAGTAGTACTCCACTAGTTCGCGAAAAGAAAGATAGGTGGCAGCCTGAAGCGCGCAAAGCTCAACGCCAACAACGAAGATGCCATCTTTGAGCTCTATAAAGCGTGAGTTCGAAAATCGTTTTGAAGAAACGTGGCATTGACAGTTCATTGCATAGCGCGCATTCCTGCGATCAAACACCATCACCTCGAGGGAATCATTTGCGCCGAGGGAAACATCATGTTTGGTGAGCCATTCTGCGGCTGCGTCAAGGAGCGTTCCGGTGGGACATGATCCGTAAATCGCGGCAGGACTACAGGACTCGATGCCTTTCGCAGACACCGAATGCGCGGCCTGGTAGACCACTTTTGCAGTGGTATGTGACAATACGATACTCATGGTATATATCGTGTCAGCTAATACCGTGCTGATGGCGCTGAGTGGAAAAATCGTTTTAGAGGTCTAACCAAATGCTGTCCAAAAGCTTGACGCAATAATGGGTTGGTACGCCCTAAATTAATGTTTTCGCAGCTCGGCTATAGCATAGAAATACTCAATTGCTGCGCATTTGATATCGATGCATCACCATCCGACAACGAATTACGTGTCGGGAATTGGCCGAAATCGTTCAAAATGAGAGTTCAGAATTTGTGATGGCAGATCTATCTGTGGAACGTAGAGCAGCCCCGCTGCGGGGTTTCCCGATGCGAGGCCGCTCGTGATCTACGCCGGGGTTTGTCGTAGACGTTTCTACTTGGCAAACAGGTTCTTGAGGTTGAACTCGGCTTGGACGGTGCGGAGCATGAGGTCGGTGTCGTCCAGGCCCAGATGCTGTTCGTTGGCGTCGGCGGCGAGGGTTCCACGGCGGCGCGCCCAGTTCTCGAGCGCGGCGGGGGCGGATTCGCGGGGGAGCGAGCGGGCGTCGGCATCCAGGCTGCGGCAGATCTGGCGCGAGTCGATGACGATGATCTTGCCGGCACGGCGTGCCTCGGCGTAACCGTCCAGGTGGATCTTGAACCAGCTGTCCTCAAAGGCGGCGTTGTGCGCCATGTACGGGTACTTCTTCATGAGCTTGAGCAGCTGCTTCTGCAGCTCCTTGTTCTCGCGGAACGGCTTTTTGCCGTCGATGTCGTCCCAGGTGATGTGGTGGATATTCGACAACGGCACATCCTCGCCGCGGTAGATGTCGGGCAGGCCGCAGTAGTGTGCCTCGGCGTCGTGCGGGACGGCATCGCTGGTGAGTTCCATGATCTCCCAGCCCACGTTGATGATATAACCGCGCTCGGGTGCACGGCCGGTGGTCTCGATGTCGATACCGAGCACGGTGCCCTGGATGGGCTTGCGGGCGTAGGCCACGCCGAGCGCGTCGCGGTCGCCGCGGATTTCGCGCATAACGGACGCGGCGGTGCGCTTTTGCATCTTGCCGATGGCAGCGCAGGTGTCGGCATCGGAGAGGCCGCGCGAAAGCGTCGCGGGCGTCACGTTGCGCAGGCGTGCCTCGCCAATCTGGTCGCACAGGTCGCGGTTGCGGTCAGCCAGGTCGCGCACGGTGGCAAAGTCGAAGCTGGGGTTGCCCTCGGCGGTAAAGTACTCGGTTTCGAGCACCTTAAGGGCCTCCTCGCCCTTCTGGCGCTCGGACTCCATGGCGCCGTGATCGCCATAGATAAACATGGGGATAAACGGCTGACGCTCGTATTCGAGTGCTTGTGAAACGTTCATATAACTGCTCCTTGGACGGGCCGCACCGTGCGGCTCGGGTTCATTGAGATGTGACGAGATGATAGTTTACCATGGGCAACTATTGGCATCGCGCCTAGGACAACTACAATACCCTAGTTGACCGCTAGGACTTTTACAATGCTGCCGAAAGACACGAAAGGTTCCATCCGTCATGGATTTGCTGATTGATATTTTGTTCGACGCCGGCAAGGACACGCTGTCGCTGGTGCCGTTTTTGTTGGTGACGTATCTGGCCCTCGAGACCTTGGAGCACGTCGCGGGCGACCGCGTTAACGGGGCCATCAAGCGCGCCGGCGCCGCGGGTCCCGTGGTTGGCTCGCTGCTGGGCATGGTGCCGCAGTGCGGCTTTTCGGCAATGGCGGCAACGCTGTACGCCGGTCGTGTCGTGACCTTGGGCACGTTGGTGGCGGTGTTCCTTTCGACCTCCGACGAGATGCTGCCGCTGCTGCTTGCCGAGCAGGTTCCCGTGCAGACTATGGCGATGCTTTTGGCTTCGAAAGCGCTGATCGCGCTGGTCACGGGCTTTATCGTAGATGCCGCCATTCGCGGTCTGCGTCGCAACGCCCGCGCGCATGCGGCGATTCGTCGTACCGTGTTGGGGACCACTGTCAATCCGGCGCACGTTAACTGCGCGCATGACGACCACAGCGGCGGTGACATCATCGACGAGGTGGCCGAGGCGGGCGTGAGCGCCGATCACATCCATGAGCTGTGCGAGCGCGACCATTGCGGTTGCGATGAAGACGAGGACGAGCACGAACACGGACATGGACACGATCACGGTCATGGGGGCGAGCATGAACACCATGATGGCCACGGTCACTCCCACTCTCACGAAGGGACGCCTGTCCTGTCGATTATTCGCAGCGCCATCTCGCACACCGTGCAGGTATCGGTATTCATTTTTCTGGTGACGCTGATTCTGGTCGCCGTGCTCGAGACCTTCGGCGAGTCCGCGATCGAGCAGTTCCTGCGTGGCAACGAGACGCTCGCCGTCCTGGGTTCGGCGCTTGTCGGCCTGATCCCCAACTGCTCGGCGAGCGTGGTCATTACGCAGCTGTACCTGGAGGGCGCGCTACAGCTGGCACCGATGCTCGCCGGCACGCTTATCTCCGCCGGCGTGGGCTACCTGGTGTTGTTCCGCACCAACCGCAGTGCCCGCGAGAACGTCATGTTCCTGGTCATGATGTACGTCATCGGCGCCGGCTGGGGCCTCATCCTCTCCGCCGTTGGCCTTTAAGTAGATTATTGGGACATGTCTTACGATCTACCCCTGTGACCAGGGCATTTCCGCTGCCAAAACAAAAAGGTAGATTTCCGGGCATGTCCCAAAAATCTACCTTGGTTAGTGCAGCAGCTCGGTGAGGTTGCGCTTAAAGCGGGTCCGGTCTTCGCTGGTAAATGTCGCCGGTCCGCGAGTGCGTCCCCCGGCGCGGCGTACCTTCTTTTCCTCGTGGCGAATAAACAGCTGCATGTCGATAGTCGCCTTGTCGTACACGCGCCCGCGCACACCGATGGCGGCGGCATCGCGCCCGAGCACCATGCTCGCCAAGCCAATGTCCTGCGTCACGACTACGTCGCCCGCCTGCAGGCGTTCGACAATGGCAAAGTCGGCGCTGTCGGCGCCCACGCTCACATCGAGCGTCGTGACCCAAAAGCCGCGTCGCGCGTGCTCGGCATCGCGCGGGTCGTCGCGGCGAATGTGCCGTTCCAGGTTTTGCGTGCTGTTGCCGGCGATAACAACGGCGACGCCCGCCCGCCGCGCGCAGTCAATCGACTCGCGCGTGACCGGGCAGGCGTCGGCATCAATAAAGAGCGTTCGCGGCATCTAGTGCACCAGTTTGCCAAATTGAACAGCGCGAACAATCAGCGTTACGCCAAACACCAGCAGTGCGGCGCCGCTAAAGATGACGAGCATCTTGGCCGACCACAGCGGATAGATAAACACGAACATGCCGGCGATGATTGAGAGTGCGCCGCTCAGGATGGCGAGGGCGCGGTTGGACGAAAGCTCGGACTCCAGAATGGACATGACACCTTCGACAATCCAGCCAAAGCCGGCCACGATAACCACCATCGTGGTGAGCGTCGCGGTCGAGAAGGCCTGGTTGCGCAGGATTATGACGCCGCCCAAGATAATGAGTAGGTTGGAGATGATGCTCGTCACGCGCCAGCCGGTGGGCAGCAGCGGCTCAAAAATGGCAGTGAACAGCCTGATGGCAGCAGTGATTACAAAGTAAAAACCCAGGACAGTCGTCAAAAAGACGAGGGACTTGGCGGGCGCAAACAGCAGTGCGATGCCGGCGACGAGCGCCAAGACGCCCGTGATGGCGTAAGTCCAGCGCACGGCCTTGACGGCCTTGCCTGCCATGCTTTTCTCGTCAAATCCAAACTGGCTCGATTTTAGGTCATCGTTCTTAAAGATGCCCATAATGTCTCCTTTCCGTGCGGCGTAAGCCTTGATTGTTACAACCAGTATCGCCTAAAGGCGCTGGCGTATGGGTCGGGGAGGGCGAAACGTAACCCAAAGGTCCCGAATTGTTTCCGTTGTTCCCCACGTCGCGATTTTCTATTCAACAGGTGTAGAACATTGCAGCCCTGTTCGTTATTGCCTACGTTTTGGGTTAGATTCTCCTAAGGACAATTGGCTTGTATTGGGGGTCCCTATGAACGAAGCAGTTCCCGAGGCACCGTCGAGTGTCGAATCGATGGCAAAACAGGGTTGCGAAAAGCTCGGCTTGGACGCGTTTGATGCGCTGGTTCGTCGCGCCCGCACGTGCCGTCGCTTTGACGAGTCCATGCGCGTGCCGCGTGAGTTTTTGCTCGAGCTGGCAGAGCTGGCTCACCTAGCTCCCTGTGGTGCCAATGCTCAACGTCTTCGTTTTCATGTGGTGAGCGGTGCCGAGGACTGCGCGCGCGTGTTTGACGAGCTTGCATGGGCCGGCGCGCTTAAGGATTGGCCGGGTCCTGCCGAGGGCGAGCGCCCGACCGGCTACATCGCGATTCTGGCCGAGCGCGCCGTTCCGGGCAAGCCTGCCGCTCCCATTACCGAGGTCGACACGGGCATTGCCGCGCAGACGATGATGCTCGCCGCCCGCAGCGCCACGCCCGAGGTGGCAGCCTGCATGTTCAAGGCCTTTACGCCCCGCGCGATCGATGCCATGGGGCTCGATAACGACAAGTATGAGCTCAAGCTGATCATGGCGTTTGGCGTTCCGGCCGAGACACAGGTGATTGATGCGATCGATTCCAACCCCGACGGCTCCATCAATTATTGGCGCGACGAGGCACAGGTGCACCACGTACCCAAGCGTTCGCTCGCCGACGTGCTGGTGTAGTTGAGCGTCATCGCGGCGTGATCAGACGGTAAACCACCACAAAGGTGCTGTCCCCTTTGTGGTGGTACGAGGGGAGGGTGTGTGGCAGATCTGTATTTGGTGCGGCATGGGCAGACTGAGCTCAATGTGCAGAGCATTTTGCAGGGCTGGCACGATTCGCCGCTTACGGCGCGCGGGCGCGAGCAGGCGCTGACGGCGCGTACGGCGTTTGCGGCGCGTGGCGTGGCCTTTGATCATGTGTATTCCTCGCCGTTGGGCCGGGCGCGGCATACGGCCGAGCTTATCGTTGGCGAGGGCCGTTCCATAGAGCTGGTCGATGACCTGCGTGAGTGGCATTTTGGCTCGCTGGAGGGCACATCAAATCGCGAGATGCCGCCGCAGCCCTGGGGTGATTATCCGGTTGCCTTTGGTGGCGAGTCGGAAAGTGAGCTTCGCGCACGTATGGTCGCGGCGCTGTCTCGCATCATGGCCAGGCCGCAGCACGACTGCGTGCTGGCGGTTTCCCACGGCTCAGCCTGCCAGGAGTTTCTTGAGCATGTGACTGGCAGGGGAGAGCTACCCGACAACGGTGCCGTGCTTCATTTTGGCTATTGCGACGGGGCGTTTTCGCTCCTTGATTGGTAACGAACGAAAGGACCCCTATGAATAAAGACCTGTATCTGGTTCGCCATGGACAGACGATATTCAACCTTAAGCGCATTATTCAGGGTTGGAGTGACTCGCCGCTCACGCAGTTGGGCTGCGACCAGGCGGCGCGCGCCGGCATGTTTTTGCGTGCGCGCGGCATTGAGCCCGACCACGCCTACACCTCCACGCTTCATCGCACCGAGCAGACTATCGCCAACTTGTGGCCGGGCTTGGCGTACGAGCGCCTGGACGGTCTGCGCGAGTGGTTCTTTGGCGACTTTGAGGCCGAGCGCGTGATGCTTATGCCCGAGCGCCCGTGGCGAGATTTCTATCGTCAGTTTGGCGGCGAGGGCCAGATGCAGGTGCGTGAGCGCATGGTGGCGACGCTGACCGAGCTTATGCACCGTCCGGACCATACGTGCGTGCTCGCGGTAAGCCATGGCTCGGCCATCAAGGAGTTCATGGACCACGTGAAGGGTGCAGCGGCTGATGAGCGCGATCGCGTGCCGGGCAACTGCTCGGTGCTGCATTTCGTGTTTGACGACGAGGCCGGTACGTTTGAGCTGGTCGAAGTCTTTACGCAGGAAGATTATGCGCGGGAGCTGGGGCTTGAACCGCTCGTGGCTACTGCGGGTCCGCAGCGCGGATAACGCGAGCGCGGCGGCACGGGTCGCCGGCTAACTTCTCGACGCAATAGGGGCGGAGATGCATGTACCTGCTGCATCTCCGCCCCCTGTTTGTTGAGCTGCCGATTTTTGTGCCGGGCGGTCTGGTCTTGCTAGAACCGCGCGACCTGGTGCGTGAGCAGACCTGTCGGAACCTGCGGCGCAGCGCCGCTGACCTGCGCGGCGGGGAAGAGCACGGCAACGGTAAAGTTGAACGGCTCTTTGCCCGTGTAGGTGCCGGCGGCACGGGCATCGTCGGCCAGGAGCTGTGATGCCCCGACCAGCGCGGCAGCGTAGGCAGGGTCGTCGGCCAGTGCCGGCTCCGGCGCCTGGTCGAGCATGGCACGGATGGCACCGACGGCGTCCTCGCGCTTGACCTCCCACACGCGGTGCGTAATGCCCGCGGGGTCGGTGACGGCGTAGAGCGAGGCGCCCTCTTTGGCAGCGCCCAGGATGATGTCCATGACGGGCGACGCCTCGTAGGCGAGCGACACGGGGCGCGGCTGAACTTTGAGTTCGGCGATCGCGCGTGCGGCGGCGGCCACGTCGGCGCTGGCATTGCCCTTGCCGCCCGCAAGTACACTCGTCGGGCAGATCGCCACGACACCCGTCACACGTCCCGGCTCGCCCGAGCATTCGTACACGTAATACGCCGCACCCGGGTCCTTGAGCATCAGACCATCGGCAATGGCTTCGCGCAGGGCTTCGTTGTCACTCAGAATACTGCCCATTGCAGGCAGCGCCTCGAGCACGCGGTCCTGAGCCGGGCGGATGCAGGGAAACGGAAGTGCTTTCATGGGCGGTCCTAACGCGCGAGTCGGTTTGTTCGCGGCTTATTATGCCCCAACTTGGCCGCTCGCGTCCCAGAGCACGTTATCGGCGAGCGCGATTAGCACCTGCTGACAACGAACGATATCGGCGTGGGGCACATATTCGTTGGGCTTGTGCGCGAGCGCG
>CABUZD010000050.1 GCA_902495945.1 uncultured Collinsella sp. | reverse complement strand
GGTGGGATAGATGAATAGTGCGGTTACACTGGTCGACTTCGACCGGTTGCTCAATGGACTCGACCATATCTATTCGGAGTTCTCGCGCGCCTGCGGCCTTTCGGACTGCGCTTACTGGATGCTCGTCGATACCAGCACGGCGGGCGGCAGTATTGCCGTAAGCCGTCTGACAAGCGAATGGTTCTACAGCAAACAGACCATCAATTCGGCGATCAAGACGCTTAGGGCGCGAGGGCTTGCGACGTTGGAGTTTGCCGAAGGTAGTCGTAAGAACAAGGTTGTGCGACTGACCGAAGAAGGCGTGCGGTTTGCCAAGCGCTACGCGTTGCCAGCGCAAAAAGCCGAGCAACAGGCATTCGAGGCGCTCGAGCCGTGGGAACAGCGCGAGATCATGCGCTTGGTCGGTAAGTTCTCCCATGTTCTTAACGAAGAGTGCGAGGCATTTAAACGGCAAGTGGCCGCTGAGAACGAGGCTGACGATAAGAGCGAAGGGGAGACATGCGACTCTTAATGAGGTTTATGAGGCCGTATCGCGGGCTGATTGCGGTGACGCTGTTTGCGGTGCTGATAGATAACGTCGGTACGCTGTTGGTTCCCACGATGCTGGCGAACATGGTCAACACCGGTATTACCACGGGCGATATCGACTATATTTTACGCAACGGCCTGTACATGCTTATCGCGACCGGCATGGCCAGCGGCGGCACGGTGCTGGGCTGCTATCTTTCGGCGCGCCTGGCCGCCAACGTGGCCTGCGATATCCGCAATGCCGTGTACGACAAGTCGCTCGAACTCGCGGCTAGCGACTTTGAGCGCTTTGGCACGGGTTCGATGATCACACGCTCGCTCAACGACATCAACGTGATTCAGCAAGCTGTCCTTCAGACGATTCAGTTGGTGCTGCCGGTGCCGTTCTTGGCCGTGGCAGGCATCATTTTTGCTTGGTTCATTGATCCCGCCATGGGCACGCTGCTGGGTGTGGTCGTTGCGATCGTGCTGGTGGCGGCGGTCTTTACGGTGGCTAACGCCGCGCCGATCTTTATGCGCCTGCAGAGCTTTATCGACCGCATGAACGTGGTGCTGCGCGAGAACATCGTGGGCGTGCGCGTCATCCGCGCATTTAACAAGGAGCGCCACGAGGAGCAGCGCCTGGACGAGGTGTTTAGCGATTACGCGGCCAACGCCATCAAGGTCAACCACCTGTTTGTGGGTCTCGACAGTTCCAGCTTCTTTTTGATGAATATCGCCGAGGTGGCGGTGCTGTGGGTGGGCGGCAACCGCGCGGGCGTCCACGCCATGCAAATCGGCAGCATCTCGGCCGTGTTGGAATACGCGATCTTGATCCTGTTCTTTGTGATGATGGCGCAGATGGTGATTCTGACGCTTCCGCGCGCTGCGGCGTGCCTCAACCGCGCGCAACAGGTGCTCGAAATCGAGCCGAGCATCGTGGACGGCAAGGCAACGCTGGGCGACGGGGCACCTGAGTCCGCAGATGGTGCCGACGCGGTTGCCGTGTTCGACCATATGTCGTTCCGTTTTGACGATGCCGACGAGGACACCCTGTGCGACCTGAGTTTTGCCTGCCGCCGCGGACAGACGACCGCGATCGTGGGCTCAACGGGCTCGGGCAAGTCAACGGTGGCCAAGCTTTTGCTTCGCTTCCACGATGCCACGAAGGGCGCCATTCGCCTGAACGGCGTTGACCTGCGCGACCTTTCGCAAGGTGAGATTCGCGGGCATATCGCTTACGTGCCGCAGAAGGCGTGGCTGTTCTCGGGCACGGTGGCGAGCAACCTGCGCTTTGGCAACGAGGGCGCGACTGATGCCGACATGCTCCATGCGCTGGAGGTTGCCCAGAGCACCTTTGTGCTCGATCAGCCCCAGGGGCTCGATACTCCGGTATCCCAGGGCGGCACGAACTTCTCGGGCGGTCAGCGCCAGCGCCTGGCGATCGCCCGCGCACTCATGAAGCATGCCGATCTATATATCTTCGATGACAGTTTTTCGGCCCTGGACTTTAAGACCGATGCCGCCCTGCGCCATGCGCTGCAGGACGAGACGCGCGATGCCGCGGTGCTCATCATCGCGCAACGTATCTCGACTATTTTGCATGCCGATCAGATCGTGGTGCTCAAAGACGGCGAGATCGTGGGCCTAGGCACGCACGACGAGCTCATGGAAACCTGCGAGGTGTACCGCGCTATCGCGGAATCGCAGATGAAGGGAGGTGAGTAGCATGACCGAGGAGCTCAAGAAGCAGGCCATCGCCGAGGATGCCGCGGTTGCAGAGACAGTTGAGGAGACGGGCGCCACACCCGGCCTGGACGAAGCCGCCAAGGCGGCGGAGCGCGAGGCTCGCCGCCAGGCACTCTACGAGGAAAACGAGCGCGCCGAGGACGAGCGCGCCCGCGCCGAGGCGGAACGCATGCGCGACGTTGACGACGAGGACGAGGACGAGACGCCCCGCGACACCTGGGCGACGGTGCGCCGCCTGTGGAGCGAAGCCGCCGGCGACCATTGGCGCTTCTATATCGTGTTCGCGAGCATTGTGTTCTATGTCATCTTTAACACCGCCGCGCCGGCATATAGCGCCCGCGTGATCGATGAGCTGTGGGGCCACATTCAGGTGGCGTTTGCCAACAACACTACCTTCAGCATTACCTGGGAGAACTGCGGCAGGACCATCTTCATCTACTTTATGATCTGGACTGCCGCCGCCTCGTTCTACGCACTCCAGAGCTTTTTGATGTCGAGCGTTGCCGAGCGCCTCAACCTGCGCCTACGCAACCGCATCGCGCAAAAGCTCAACCGTCTGCCGCTTGCCTACTTTGATGCGCATCGTCCCGGCGAGGTCGTCAGCCGTGCGACCAACGACTTGGACAAGATGTCCGAGAGCATGCAGCGCGGCTTGCTGCAGCTTCTGGTGTCGATCGGTACGGTGGTGGGCGCCGTGAGCGTGATGTTCGTGTTTAGCGTGCCGCTCACGCTTGTCTTTTTGTTCTTTACGGCGCTTTCGCTGCTGGTGACGAAGGTCGTTTCGCGCCGCACGCACGATGTGACGGGCGAGCGCCAGGAGTGGGTGTCCAAGATTACGAGCGCGGTCGAGGAAGGCTACTCGGGCCGTCTGGTAATCCGTGCGTTTAACCGCGAGCGCCAGAGCTCTGCCGAGGTGCACCAGGCCTCGGGCGAGCTGGCACGCGTGAGCGCCAAGGCCGACTTTATGATTAACGCCGTCGGTCCCGCGGTGCGCTTTATCGGTCGCTTGGCGCAGATCGTGATTGCGCTTGTGGGCTGCAGCATGTTGGTTGCCGGGCATATGACCGTCGGCGTGTTCCAGGCGTTCTTCCAGTTTATCTATGAGGCGTCCGAGCCCATGACGCAGCTGTCGTTTACCTTTAACTCGCTACAGAGCGCGCTGGCGAGCGCCGAGCGCGTGTTCGACCTGCTCGACGAGCCCGAGATGGAAGCCGGTCCGCTGCCGGACGAGGCCGCCAAGCTGCCGGGTCGCGTAGAGGGCCGCGTCTCCTTTGAGCACGTGCGCTTTGGTTATTCGCCCGACAAGCCGCTTATGCGCGACGTGTCGTTTACCGCCGAGCCGGGCCAAAAGATCGCGGTGGTGGGAACCACGGGCGCAGGCAAGACGACGCTCATCAACCTGCTCATGCGCTTCTACGAGATTGACGGCGGGCGTATTACGCTCGACGGCGTGGATACGAGCCGCATGGACCGCGGCGAGCTACGGCAGCAGTTTGGCATGGTGCTGCAGGACGCCTGGCTGTTCGATGGCACGATTGCCGAAAACATCGCCTACGGCTGCCCCGAGGCAACGCGCGACGAAATTGTGGCCGCCGCTCGTGCCGCGCAGGTCGACTTCTTTGTGCGCACTATGCCGCAGGGCTACGACACGCGCGTGGCCAACGATGCCGAGAGCATTAGCCAGGGCCAGCGTCAGCTGCTGACCATCGCACGCGTGCTGCTCAACAACCCGGCGATTCTCATCCTGGACGAGGCGACCTCAAGCGTGGACACGCGTACCGAGCTTGCCATCGGCCGTGCCATGGACGCGCTTATGCGCGGGCGCACGAGCATTGTGATCGCGCATCGCCTGTCGACGATCGTGGACGCCGACCTGATCTTGGTCATGGACCACGGCAACATCATCGAGCAAGGCACGCATAAGGAGTTGCTGGCTGCCGAGGGAGCCTACGCCGACCTCTATCTGAGCCAGTTCGCATAATGTGACAAAGGGACAGTCTCTTTGCCACATCACAAATAAGGCGCGCCGGGGGTGAATCCTCTGGCGCGCCTTTGCGTTGGCGTCAATGTTGTCGGTGGTCGTCCGCCTCTAGCGTTCGTCCACGAGCTTGGCGACGAGGGCTTTGAGCTCGGCCACCTCTCGCTCGAGTTCTTTGACGCGGCGGGCGTTCTCGGTGATGCCTTGGCGGTTGAGGGCACTCTGCTCGGCAGCGTCATCGGGCATGTACTCGCGATGCTGCTTGGCGTCGAAACTCTCCTCGAACACGCGGCAGCCGTTGCGCTTGATGATGCGTCCCGGCACGCCCACGACGGTGCAGTTGTCGGGCACGTCCTTAACGACGACCGAGTTGCCGCCGATCTTGACGTTGTTGCCGATGCGGATGTTGCCGAGCACCTTGGCGCCCGTGCCCACGGTGACGTTGTTGCCGAGCGTTGGGTGGCGTTTGCCGGTCTCGTTGCCGGTGCCGCCGAGCGTGACGCCCTGGTAGAGCACGCAGTTGTCGCCCACAATGGTGGTCTCGCCGATGACGACGCCCATGGCATGGTCGATAAAGAAGTGCTTGCCGATCTGTGCGGCAGGGTGAATTTCGACGCCGGTAATATGGCGCGTGATTTGCGAGAGCACGCGGGCGAGCGAGCGATGTCCGTGCTCCCAGAGCCAGTGCTCGGGCACGTGGTTCCACTTGGCGTGCAGGCCGGGGTACGAAAGGAAAATGACCAGACCGTTTTGCGCGGCGGGATCCTGCGCTTGGACGGTCTTGATGTCCTCGCGAATGGTATTGATAAAGCTCACCGGCCGCCCTCCCTTAGCGCCGTGACAATGCGATTCAATAAAGTATAGCGATTCGCTAGGGATTAGGAAGAACAATCTTGGCGGCTTTGCGCGACAGGTGTCAGTTATGCAAACTTGCTGGTAATGGGGTCATGCTTTTGTGGGGTGGCGCACGAGGGGGCGCCGCAACCGTATACTGGTCAACTTGGACGTATCCGCGCCCACAACTGAGAGGTTTTACTTCATGGGTTTCATCAATTTTATCGCCGAGCTGCTTAAGGATCCGCGCACCGCGATCGCCAGCTGGATCGCCGCCGGCCCGCTTATGGCCTACGGCTGCGTGTTCCTGATCATCTTTATCGAGACGGGCGTGGTGTTCTTCCCGTTCCTTCCTGGCGATTCACTGCTGTTTGCTTCGGGCTTCTTTGCCCACAACGGTGGCTTTAACATCGTGGCCCTGCTGGCCGTCGCATGGGCGGCTGCCATCTTGGGTGATCAGTGCAACTTTATGATCGGTCACTTCTTTGGCAAAAAGATCATCGCTTCGGGCAAGGTCAAGGCCATGACGCCCGAGCGCATTAAAAAGTCCGAGGACTTCTTGGACAAGTGGGGTCACCTGGCCATCTTCCTGGGTCGCTTCTTCCCGTTTATCCGCACCTTTGTGCCCTTTATCGCTGGCATGGGCGGCATGCACTGGCGCAACTTTGTCGTCTTTAACGTGCTGGGCGGCATTACCTGGTCGACGGTCTTTACGCTGCTGGGCTACTTCTTTGGCGGCATTCCCTTTGTGCAGGAGCACTTTGAGCTGCTGATTATCGGCATCGTTGCCGTGTCGATCATCCCGACCGTGGTCGGTCTGGTTAAGGCCAAGCTGGGTAAATAGAACGCCTAGCTCGAGCCAGCGCGCAGACCGTACAGTTGAGGCCCGTCACCGCTTACGGTGGCGGGCCTTTTTGCTTCGGTCAAATGAAAATACTTTACTTAGTTAAAGAAAAGCGTTTTATCAGACGCGTACGGGGAGTACAATCTCGTGCATGCGAATCGACGTACCATCGGCTTTGATGCTGTTCGCGTGTCCCGTCCGGCTCTACGCTCCGGGCGTGCGACGTTGCGACGCGGTCGGCCTCGGTCCTTGCGTGCGGGTTCGCGAGTTTGCAACTGTGTATGTAAGGAGCGACATATGACTGTCGAGAAAAAGGATATCGATTGGGGTAGCCTCGGCTTTGGCTACATGAAGACCGATTACAGCTACGAGGCTCATTGGAAGGATGGCGAGTGGGACGAGGGCGGCCTGACCACCGACCACACCCTGCATGTCTCCGAGTGCGGCGGCATCTTCCATTACTGTCAGGAGGTCTTTGAGGGCCTGAAGGCCTACACCGCCGAGGACGGCAGCATCGTCTGCTTCCGTCCCGACATGAACGCCGAGCGCATGTACAACTCTGCGCAGCGCCTCGAGATGCCCCCGTTCCCCAAGGATAAGTTCGTTGAGGCCGTCAAGCAGGTCGTCTCTGCCAACGCCGCCTGGGTTCCGCCCTTCGGTTCTGGCGCGACCCTGTACGTGCGTCCGTTTATGATCGGCTCCGGTGACGTGATCGGCGTGGCTCCCGCTCCTGAGTACACGTTCCGTATTCTCGTGACCCCGGTCGGTCCGTACTTTAAGGGTGGCCTTAAGCCCGTCAAGCTGCGCGTTTCCGAGTATGACCGTGCCGCACCGCACGGCACCGGCAACATCAAGGCTGGCCTGAACTACGCCATGTCCCTCAAGCCCACGATGGAGGCCCATCGCGAGGGCTATGCCGAGAACCTGTATCTCGACTCCGAGTCCCGCACCTATGTCGAGGAGACCGGTGGCGCCAACGTCCTGTTCGTGAAAGAGGATGGCACGCTCGTCGTTCCGCAGTCGCACACCGACTCCATCCTGCCCTCCATCACCCGTCGTTCGCTCGTTCAGGTCGCTCAGGACCTGGGTATGACCGTCGATCAGCGCCCCGTCGAGTGGGCCGAGGTCAAGGCCGGCACCTTTGTGGAGTGCGGCCTGTGCGGCACCGCTGCCGTCATCTCCCCGGTGGGCGAGATTGACAACAAGGTCTATGGCGCCGACGAGACCGTGACCTTCCCGGCTGGCTACACCGAGATCGGTCCCGTGATGAAGAAGCTCCGCGAGACTCTGACCGGCATCCAGTCTGGTGCTGTCGAGGACAAGCACAACTGGGTTTACACCGTCGCGTAAGCTGTCTTAGCTGTCCGGCCCGAGCGCGGCCTTCCTTTCCGGCGCGACCTCGGACATGAAAGAACCTCCGCTGCGCACTTCGTGCGGCGGAGGTTCTTTCGTCCTGCGGAGTGCGCCGGAAAGGAAGGCCGCGCTTTTGTTTTGGTTCGCGCCATGTGGGGGTGGCGGCGACGTGCATTTTTGCGAGTATTCTGCAATCGAAGGCCCCTGCATACCGACCTCGGGCAAAAAATCGGGATTTCTCGATGTTTTCTACGGATGATGGGCGGGGTTATGGGCTGACAGCGTTTGATTTGCAGGGACATTCGCGGTCTTTGGCATTTATCGTGGCGCCCGAAGCTCTTGGTTATGTTGAATACTCCTAAAAATGCACGGCGCTTAGAGGGGGACCTTCGCGAAAAAGGAAACCGCCCCGTCGAAGTATGCATTCGACGGGGCGGTTTATACATTTGGCCGATTAAGGATACGCTGTCAAACTACTAGAACTTGACGGTCGGGGCCTGGCGGGCTGCTTCGGCGGCCTCGAAGCCCTGGCGCTCCTTAAACTGGAAGATGCCGGCAAAGATGACAGCCGGGAACGTCTGAATGGCGTTGTTGTAGCTGAGCACGCAGTCGTTGTAGCTCTGGCGTGCATAGCTAATCTTGTTCTCGGTATCCTCGAGCGATGCCTGCAGCTGCGTAAAGTTGGTGTTTGCCTTAAGATCGGGATAGGCCTCGGCCACGGCAAAGAGCTGGCGCAGTGCGCCGGTCAGCACGTTGTCGGCTTCCATCTTGGCCTCGGGCGTGGTGGCCTTGACGGCGGTGTTACGCGCGCTGATCACGGCGGAGAGCGTCTCCTGCTCGTGCTTGGCGTAGCCCTTGACGGTCTCGACCAGGTTGGGGATCAGGTCGTTACGGCGCTGCAGCTGCGTATCGATGTTCTGCCAGGCGTTATCGATGCGGTTACGCTTGGTGACCATGTTGTTGTAGATGCCGGCGATGGCGCAGACAATCACAATGACAACAACGATGCCGATGATGACGGTAATCATGATGTCTCCGTTTCGAATGGCCGCGGCGGCATGCGCCAGCTGCCGTTGGTATAACGCTACTAGTATACCCGCAACGTTTTACCGTGCCGAACTTTCCGGTAAGCGTTGTGTTTTCGGCGGGGTTGGCACCGGGGCAAAGCGCGCGAGGTACAGGTGTAAGATATGCGACAGATTGACGAGTGTTGTCTTTGCCCTGAGGATGGCGATACCAGTGGACCTTCGCATCAAGAAAACCTACCGCGCCCTGTTCGATGCCTTTACCGAGCTTCTCGAGGAGCATCGTTTTGAGGACCTGACGGTTGCCATGCTGTGCGACCGCGCCATGATTCGCCGCACGACGTTCTACAAGCACTTTCGCGACAAGAACGATTACTTTGCCTTTTATATCGATGAGCTCATGTCGGGCTTGCCGCAAAAACAGCCCGATGAGGCCGGCGCAGTGTCTGTCGAGGACGTGCGCGCGCTTCGGCACGCGATTTTGGACGATGCCATGGATTTGATTCTGACGCACGAGCGGCTCATGGATAACATTTTGGCAAGCAGCATGTCGGGCATGTTGACCAACGTTATTTGCGACCGCATTGCCCGCTCCATCCGCGAGCGTGTGATGAACGTGCTTGCCGAGGACGCCCTGGCCCCCGTGTCACTCGAGACGACGTCTGAGTTTGTCGCCGGCGGTATTATTCGTCTTTTCACGATATGGTGGGAATCGGGCCACGATCTTGAGCGTCGACCTGAGATAGCCGACGTGGTCGATGCGCTGTTTGAGCGGACCATGACACCGGTGAATCACTAAAGTGGCGGAGAGAGGGGGATTCGAACCCCCGGAACGCTCTCGCGCTCAACGGTTTTCAAGACCGCCGCATTCAACCGCTCTGCCATCTCTCCGTGAGTCGTAATGATAGCATCGTTTTGAATTTGCAACAGGGAAGGCGAACGATGACGATCACCGAAATCGACGAGAAGTTCATGCGCGAGGCACTGGCCGAGGCGCGCGCCGCCGCGGCGGTGGGCGAGGTGCCCATCGGAGCCGTAGTGGTGCGCGACGGTGAGATCGTCGCGCGGGCGCATAATCGTCGCGAACTCGACCAGGACCCTTCGGCTCATGCCGAGTTTGCGGCCGTGTGCGCCGCTGCCCAGGCGCTTGGCCGCTGGCGCCTTTCCGACTGTACGGTCTATGTGACGTTGGAACCCTGCTGCATGTGCGCAGGCCTTATGGTTAACGCGCGCGTGGGGCGCTGCGTGTATGGCGCGAGCGACGCCAAGGCGGGCGCGTTGGGATCCCTATACGATTTGAATGCCGACTCGCGCCTGAATCATCGGTTTAACGTGACGGCTGGGGTCCTGGCGGCTGAATGCCGCGAGCTGCTGAGTAGCTATTTTGGCGGTCTGCGCGGAGCGGGCGGCGCTGATTGCGGTTGTGGGGCCGATCTTGAAGCACACGCCGCTCACGCCGCAGCGCTTGCAGGTGCCGGTGAGGATGCTGGCACGGCGGTTGACTTTGGTCCTGCGTGCCGCCGACCCCGCCGTGTGCTGTTGGCGATCGACTCCTTTAAGGGCAGCGTTTCGAGCGCGCAGGCGGAGGCGGCGGTTGCCGAAGGCGTGCGCCGCGTTTGGCCCGATGCCGAGCTGAACGCTTTGCCGCTGGCAGATGGTGGCGAGGGAACGCTCGACGCCATCGCCGCGCGTGGTGGCGAGCTTGTGACCTGCGAGGTTGCAGGCCCCTTGGGCGACCTCGTGTCTGCCCGGATGCTGGTTGATGTCGAGCGCGAGTCCGCGGTCATCGAGATGGCCGAGGCGGCCGGCATTGGGTATTCGCCTTGCACGGAGTCGTCGGCGCAGGCTGCTACAACCTATGGCGTGGGCGAGCTTATGCTTCGCGCAGTTCGCACGGGCGCAAGGACACTCTATATTGGTCTGGGCGGCAGTGCCACCAACGACGGTGGCGCCGGCATGCTGCAGGCGCTGGGCGCGCGCGTGGTCGATGATCGGGGCTGCGATGTCGCCCCCGGTCTTGCCGGCCTTGAGCAGGTGGCGAGCGTTGATTTGGCGCCAGCGCTGCAGGCTTTGGGTGGCTCTCGTATCGTTGTGCTTTCGGATGTCGAGAATCCGCTCGTGGGGCGTCGAGGCGCACTGGCGGTGTTTGGCGGGCAGAAGGGCCTGCCGACGGATGATGCCGAGGCGCTGGGCAAGTACGACAGCTGGATGGTCGGCTACGGCCGCTTGCTCGACGCTGCGATTGCCGGAGCTCGAGCCCAGGGGTTGTTGCGCACACCCGAGGGCACACGGACGTTTGGCTCGGTGCTCGGCGTGCCCGGCGCGGGCGCTGCCGGTGGCTTGGGCGCGGCGTTACTGGCGCTCGGTGTGGAGCTACGCTCGGGCGTGGAGACGGTGCTCGATCTGATTGGGTTTGACGAACGCATGCGTGATGTCGACCTGGTCATAACGGGCGAGGGCAATATGGACGAGCAGTCCGCCGCCGGTAAGGCGCCGGTGGGCGTGGCACGCCGTGCCAAGCGGTGTGGCAAGCCGGTTGTTGCCGTCGTGGGCGGTCGTGCCGACAACCTGGATGCGGTGTACGAGCAGGGCATCGACTTGGTGCTTCCGATTTGCCGCAAGCCCATGGACCTGGAACAGGCACTCGATCCGCAAGAAGCCACAACCAACCTCATCTGTGCCGGCGAGGCAGCCGCCCAATCCTACGACCTTGGCCGTATCTAAAACCCATCCCCTCGATAAGTTGCGGTGAAATACGGAGCGTTTTTGCCTTTAAGGGGCCAATTCAGTCCGTATTCCACCGCAACTTCGAGAATGGCCATCTGAGGCTGGTCACCATGGGTCTCGAGTCGGACCGTTTGCCACGAAATGCGGCCATCTACTACGTTTAACCGAGCATCCTCGACCATCCCGGATTTTATGAAATTAAAACCGACGCTCCTATAAGTTGTCAAGAGGCAGTTTGCGGGAGCGTTCTCTCCAATTCGCACAGGAGCTCGTAATACCTCCTCTCCAGTTTC
>CABUZD010000049.1 GCA_902495945.1 uncultured Collinsella sp. | reverse complement strand
GACTCCCGCGCCGTGCCTATCTACCAGACCACGAGCTATGTGTTCCGCAACTCCCAGCACGCCGCCGACCGCTTTGGTCTTGCCGATGCTGGTAACATCTACGGCCGTCTGACCAACTCCACCCAGGGCGTCTTCGAGGACCGTATCGCCGCACTCGAGGGCGGTGTGGCAGGTCTTGCCGTCGCCTCCGGTGCTGCTGCCATCACCTATACCCTGCAGGCTCTTGCCCAGGCCGGTGACCACGTGGTGGCTCAAAAGACCATCTACGGTGGCTCCTACAACCTGCTGGAGCATACGCTCTCCCAGTTTGGCGTCGAGACCACCTTCGTCGATGCCCATAACCTGGAAGAGGTCGAGGGGGCCATCAAGGACAACACCACGGTCATCTATCTCGAGACGCTCGGCAACCCCAACTCCGACATCCCCAACATCGACGCTATCTCCGAGATCGCCAAGAAGCACGGTCTGCCGGTTGTCGTCGACAACACCTTCGGCACCCCGTATCTGTTCCGTCCGCTGGAGCATGGTGCCAACATCGTCGTCCACTCCGCAACCAAGTTCATCGGCGGTCACGGCACTTCGCTGGGCGGTGTGATCGTCGACGGCGGTAACTTCGATTGGAAGGCGAGCGGAAAGTACGCCCAGATCGCTGAGCCCAACCCCTCCTACCACGGTGTTTCATTTGCCGAGGCTGCCGGTCCCGCCGCCTTCGCAACCTATGTCCGCGCCATCCTGCTGCGTGACGAGGGCGCCTGCATCAGCCCGTTCAACGCCTGGATCCTGCTCCAGGGCACCGAGACTCTGTCGCTGCGCGTTGACCGTCATGTCGAGAACACCAAGAAGGTCGTTGAGTTCCTGGCTGGTGACAGCCATGTCGCCAAGGTGAACCACCCGAGCCTGTCTGAGCACCCCGATCACGAGCTCTATCAGAAGTACTTCCCCAACGGCGGTGCCTCGATCTTTACCTTTGAGATTAAGGGTGGCCAGGAGGCAGCTTGGAAGTTCATCGATCATCTGCAGGTATTCTCGCTGCTCGCCAACGTGGCCGACGTCAAGTCGCTCGTCGTGCACCCGGCTACCACCACGCACTCCCAGCTCTCTGCCGAGGAGCTCGCCGAGCAGAACATCACGCCCTCCACGATCCGTCTTTCCATCGGTACCGAGAACGCCGAGGATATCATTTGGGATCTGAAGCAGGCCTTCGCCGCGCTGGACGAGTAAGGCGACTTGTGCAAGGACCCCTTGCGACTCGATAGGTATAACTACATAAAATGCCTGCTCAAGGCGCCTGTGCGAACAATGGTTGCACAGGCGCCTTTTTTGCATAGAGCGGGTGCAAAAACAGGGTTTTTGACACGCTTTATGCATTCGAGTTGTGGAAAACTCCTGTTGAGAGGATGTGAGTTTTACGCAATTGACGTGCGCCTTTTGAGTAAAACCGCAGGTCGCGATTTGCTCGGGGTACTATGCAGCGCGATCGAATCACACGCAGCTCAAACGCAGTAAAAACGCACTACGGAGGTTTCCAGCTACATGAGGATCGATTCACGAAAACCGAAAGCCGCCGCCCTTTCCGCCGCTCTGACCGTGGCACTTTTGGCGGGCGCCGGTGCAACTGATGCCCACGCCGCAACACTGTCCGATACGGTTGGATCTACGCCGTCCGAGACGACGCTGGTGCAGCCCGTTGACTATCGCGGCGATGGTTGTGGTTCCATGCAGGAGTGGAACGCCTCGATGGAGGCCAAGCGCGATTCCCTGGAGATGCGCGCTCAGATCATCATGAACATGTACGGTGACTATGCCACCGATGACGAGCGCGCTGTGCTGCAGGGTTGCATCGACGGCGCGGGTAGCCTGTTGACGATGGGGGAGGTCGACGCCAAGTCGACCGAGCTCGATGAGCTGCGCACTGCGCTTGAGGATGCCAAGCGCGAAGCGCTCGAGGCTGCCGCCGAGGCGGAGGCTGCCGAGGTCGCCCAGGCTTCGTACTACAACGCCGGTTACACTCCGTCCTACGCGTCTGCCGCGTCCTACGCGAACGGATCGGGCCTGACGCGCTCTGCGGGTGTCAATAACTACAACGGGCGCCGCGAGACCTATTACAGCAGCAATGTGCTTTATCACTATCGTACGGGCGAATGGACTCAGGATTCTGAGGGCTTCTGGCGCGATTCCGACGGCTATTACGTTGTTGCCGCGGGCGATATGGCCCAGGGCTCGACCTTTACGGGCTCCAAGGGTGATTGCAAGGTCTATGACTCCGGCTGCGCTGCCGGAACCACCGACTACTACACCGGTTGGTAATTTTTCTGCATCACGGATATTTGGCGGACGGGCGTCTTTACCGAGCTTTAGGGCAACGTAAGGACGTCCGTTCTATGTATGCGTTTGAGTTAACAGAGCCCTTACCGTGGCGGTACACTGGGCGTATGGATGCGGGGCACACTGGTTCTTGAGAAATAAGGTCTTTCTCTTGGAGGAAGTGGTCTTGTGAATGCTCGAGATATTGCCGTTGCCGCCGTTGCACTGACGCTTGGTTGCCTTGGTCCCACGGTCGCGCTCGTCGCGGGCATGCAGGGGGCATGCGGGGCTGCTCCTATTGTGGTCGGCGCGCTGATCGCGGCCACGCTGCTGGGAAGCGCCGGTGTTGTCCTTTGTCGCGACGATGAGGACGAGGTGCCGGGGTCGCGACGCTAACTGTTGTGAGATCGGCCGCCGGTCATAGACGAAGATGAAGGCCGCCGCAGGGGGAAAGGTTCCCTTGCGGCGGTTTTGCTGTTAAGGCTGTTGAATGCGGCGCGTTGGCACTACCAGCTTTTCTCGATATCGCGGATGCGCCGATAGAGCCACTCGTTTTGCGGCGCCTGGATATCGTGTTTGGCTGCGAGGCGGCAGATGGTGCCCGCGAACTCATCAACCTCGGTTTTGCGCCTTGCGATGCGGTCTTGAGCCATCGAGGGCATACCGGCGGGGTCGATTCCCTCGATGAGGTGCACCATTTGCGTCAGGTCTGTCTCGGTCAGCTCAACGCCCTCGGCGTTGGCGACCGCAAGCGTTTCGCGCATGGCGGAAACAAAGCAGCGACGCTGCTCGGAGCCCGGCTCCGTGGCGCTTCCGTAGGTCCCGCCGTAGGCCATGCAGGTCTGGTTGATGCCGTCGTTGAGCATGAGTTTGGCCCACATGCGGTGGGCGATGTCGTCCTCGACGGTATGGGCGATGCCGCAGCGCGTGTAGAGCCCGTCGATAGCGGTGACGGTCGCGGGGTCCGTGCCGGCCGCCGCGCCAAAGCGGATCTCGCCCGCATTGGTAAAGGTGAGCGCGCCGTTGAGGAACACGGCGTCCATGCCCTGGCAGATACCAAGAACGGTATGCTCCCAGCCAAAGCGTTCGGCAATCTTTTGCTCGCTCGTAATGCCGTTGCACAGCGAGGCGATGAGCGTGTTGGGTCCCACGACACGCTCCATAGTCTTGAGTGCTTGGTCGAGACCGGTGGTCTTGACCGTCAGGATGACCAGATCGGCGGGCGCTGCCTCGCTGGCGCGGACGGACGTGAGATCGCAAGGCTTTCCGTTGACGGTGAGCGCATCGCCCGCGTGACGCTCAAAGCGGGCGTCATCCATAACGTATTCGACGGCGTCATTGCCGAGGGCCTTGGCAATCATGCTGCCGTAGAGCAGGCCGACGCCGCCCTTGCCGATAAAGGCGACCTTGTCGATCTGCATATGAATCATCTCCCCATATAAAAGGCGCCCGCGTAAGGGGCGCCTGATGGATTTATGCTGCCAGGGTGATTGGCGGGTGCGCGGGGCGGCTGTTATAAAAAAGAAACGTTTGCCTGGACGCTACGCTGCAGGGCAGACCGCAAAGACGCGGGCGGGGTATCCGACGCCATCGTGGACCTTGGGGAAGGTGCAGAAGATGACGGCACCCGTGGCGGGAAGCTCGTCCAGATGGTCCATGACCTCGATCTGATAGCGGTCGACCGAGAGGATGTATTGCTCGCCGGGGTAGGGGTAGGCGTCCTCGCGCGTGGTCACGCTCGCCGGGTCGGTGTCAGCCGGCTCGTGGCCGATAGCGCCGATGTTGCGTTCTTCAACGAGCCACTTGATGGCGTCGAGGTCCCAGCCGGGGTAGTGGGGCTGGCCGTCCTCGTCCTTGTTTTCCAGATCGGCGAGCTTGGACCAGTCGGAGCGGAAGGCGACGAAAGCGTCCTCGGGAATGCGACCGTGCTCGTCCTCCCAAGTTTTGAGGTCATCGACGGTTAGGATAAAGTCGGGGTTTGCGGCGCATTCCTCGTGCTTGTCGATCACGCAGAGCGGATGCATAAACTCGATGGGCTCGATCTCGCCAAGGGAGCGGCCGTCGACATGGAAGTGACGCGGTGCATCGACGTGGGTGCCGTATTGCGAGGCGACCGAATACTGAAAGCAGCGCATGGGCGCGAGCATGTTCCCGGGCGTGTTTGGCAGATAGTCGAAGAGCTTGGTGGACTCAAACGGCTTAAAGCCAAACCAGTGCGGGGTGTCGCACGAGAGCGTGTGGGTGAGGTCGACCCAGCGATAATCGATGCTTTTGAGCTGGGATGCGAGGTTCCAAAGGTCGAGCGCGGGCATGGGCGACTCCTTTCATCGGGCTTTTTGCTGATGTTAAAGCGGTGCCGTGACGGCTCGATTTCTGCTGCGTTACGATACGTTCTCGATTGCGATTCCACGATGTTTCGGCTGCGTGACCATTGTGTTTCGCCTTGCCGGGGCGCTGATGGCGAAGGGAGGGGCCGTGCAATATCGCGTTGACCCCAAAAGCGGCAACCGTATCTCGGCGTTGGGGCTGGGCTGCATGAGGTTTCCCGGTGCGCCGGGACGCCCGGATGCGAAGACTGCCGACGACATCATCTCCCGTGCGGTGGAGCAGGGGATTAACTACCTGGACACGGCCTATCTCTATCCCGGTAACGAGGCGTGCGTGGGTGCGTCGCTTGAGCGCCTGGGCTTGCGCGACCAGGTTTTGCTCGCAACCAAGCTGCCGCATGCTTCGTGCAAATGCGCGGAGGATTTCGATCGGTTCTTCGACGAGCAACTGTGTCGCCTGCGGACCGACCGTATCGACTATTACCTCATGCACAACATTACCTCGCCCGCCCAGTGGGAACGTGTGGTGGCGTTGGGCATCGAGGACTGGATCGCGCATCAAAAGGCGGCGGGGCGCATTCGCCAGATTGGTTTTTCGTACCACGGCAGCGCGGCTGACTTCCTTACGATGCTTGACGCATATGACTGGGATTTTTGCCAGATCCAGTACAACTATGCCGGCGAGCATTACCAAGCGGGAACGGCGGGACTCATGGCCGCCGCCGAGCGAGGCCTCGCGGTGTTTGTGATGGAGCCGCTGCTAGGCGGGCGTTTAGCGGGCAAGCTGCCGCCACGGGCCCGCGCTGTGCTCGATAGCGCCCGTGACCCGCATTTGCGCACTCCTGCCGCCTGGGGTCTTTCGTGGGTGTGGAATCATCCTCAGGTGACGATGCTGCTTTCGGGTATGACCGATACCGCGCAGGTGGATGAGAACGTGGTGTTGGCCGATCGGGCCCTGCCGGATTCGATGACAGCTACTCAGCTCGACACGATCGCGCACGTGCTGGATGAGTTTGAAAAATCGAATCGCGTGCCCTGCACGGGATGCGGCTATTGCATGCCGTGCCCTAAAGGCATCAATATCCCTGGATGTTTTGCCGCCTACAACGCGAGCTATGCGCACAGCTGGTTTACGGGGCTGTCGCAATACTTTACGGCGAGTGCGGTGCGCACGAGCGAGCCCAAGCTGGTGAGCAATTGCGTCAAGTGCGGCAAATGCGCGCGCCACTGCCCGCAGCATATCGATATCCCCGAGCGTCTCGATGACGTGCGCCGACGCTTCCAGCCGGGCCCCGTAACGGCCATGCTTAAAGTCTTCGGCAAAACACGCTCCTCATGACCCTTTTATATCTTGTGATGGAATAGTTCCTGTTTGCGGCAGAATAGGGCGATAGCAGGAACTATTTCGCCGCAACTGATGGGAGGCTATCGTGGGTGACCGAGGTTTACGTAATGATTCGCGTGAGGTTCGTTGGGGCATTTTGGGCGCTGGGCACATTTCTCATCGATTTGCATCGTCGCTCAAGAAGGTCGACGGGGCACGGCTGGTGGCTGCGGCCGGCCGCACTCCTGCGCATGTCGAGGAATTTTCCCGAGCGTTTTCGATCGATGCTGCGCATGGCCATGCCTCGGCCGATGATAACGGCGATGCGGCTTATGACGCGCTGATTGCCGACCCCGATGTCGACGCAATCTACTTGGCTCTTCCGCATGGCATGCATACGCGTTGGGCCTGTCGCGCGCTGCGTGCCGGAAAGGCCGTGCTGTGCGAAAAGCCGGCCGTTTTGAGTGAGGAAGAGGCTCTCTCGATTGCCTCCACCTCTCGCGAGCGCGGCGTGCTGTTTATGGAGGCGATGAAGAATCGGTTTTGCCCGATGCGCACTCGCGTGAAGGACTTGTTTGCGTCGGGTGAGCTTGGCCGTATTGTCTCGATTGAAAGCGTGCAAAAGCTCGATTACGGCGAGTCTCCTTCGGGCTATCTGCTTGATTCGCTGCAGGGCGGCTGTCTATATGACATGGGCTGCTATGCAGTCGGTTGGTTTGAGGATTTGCTCGCGGGCGCTTGCAGGGTTTCGTCCCGTGAAGTTCGCTGGCGTGACGTATCGGGCGGCCGTGTCGATTGGGCCGACGAGATCCATATGAGCGTCGGCGGTATACCCATTCATATGGTGTGCGACGGCAAAGCAGCATATGAAAGCCGCTTAACGATTGCCTGTGAGCGGGGCTCGTTGGAAATCGAGCGTCTCCATCGCCCCGAGCTCGCCCATGTGAAGTATTCCGACGGTCGAGTACTCGAAATCGACGCACCATTTGAGGTCGATGATTTTTACGGTGAGGCATCGCATGCGACGCAGCTCATTCAGACGGGGAAACTCGAAAGCCCCATCATGTCCCTAGCCGCCACACAGCGCTGCGCACGCATCATCGATGCGATTCGTTTGAAACTATAGGGCGTGGGGGCATGGCACCAGCGCTTGGAATGCCTGGAGGCCTTTGTCCCTGATGCCCCTTTTATAACTTGCGGTGGAATACGGTCTGTTTGCGCCAAAATAGGGCACCAATAGACCGTATTTCACCGCAACTGATAAGGGAGAGCTGGAGATGCTGACGATCGGGTGTCATCTTTCGACGACGAAGGGCTATCGGGCAATGGGGGAGACGGCGCTGTCCATTGGCGCCAATACCTTTGCGTTCTTTACGCGCAACCCGCGCGGTGGCAAGGCAAAAGAACTTGACATGGATGACGTGGCGGCTCTGCGCGAGCTTATGGAACAAAACGATTTTGGTCCGCTCGTGGCTCATGCTCCGTATACGTATAACCCCTGTTCGGCCAAAGAGCGGGCGCGGGAGTTCGCCTTGGAGGCTATGGCGGAAGATTTGCAGCGTCTGGAAGCACTGCCCGGTAACTACTACAATTTTCACCCCGGTGCGCATGTGGGACAGGGGGCAGACGCCGGCATTCAGATGATTGTCGACACCCTGTGCCAGGTGATGTTTGAGGGCCAGCAGACGACGGTGCTGCTCGAGACCATGGCCGGCAAGGGTACCGAGGTGGGCCGCAGCTTTGAGGAACTGGCGTGCATTATCGAGGGCGTTGCCGCCAAGTGCCCAGAGCTGTCCGATAAGCTGGGCGTTTGTTTGGATACCTGCCATGTGAGCGATGCCGGCTACGACATCATCCATGATCTGGACGACGTACTCGACGAGTTCGACCGCGTGGTGGGTATCGATCGCTTGCATGCCGTACACATCAACGATTCGAAGAACCCTTGTGGCGCCCATAAAGATCGTCACGAGTGCATCGGCAAGGGATACCTTGGCAGCGAGGAATTTGGTGGCGGTATGCAGGTTATGCAGAATATTGTATCGAATGGCCGTTTGCGTTCGCTGCCGTATATTTTGGAGACTCCGAACGAACTTGCAGGTTATGCAGCTGAAATTAGACTATTAAGGTCATTGCAGCAGTAATAACTGTTACAAAGTGGAGTGTTCCATTCACGTTATGGGTTTGTTTCAATCAGTTTTCTCATTGCAGATTCGTAATTCCGGGTGCATAATAGCCAACAGTTTTTGCAGACCTCTGAATCAAACGAGGTCACCGGAAGGAGACTGATTATGAAGCTTAAGAAGCTTGGCGCATTTGCCGCCACAGGCGCCATGGCGCTCGCCCTCGCACTGACGGGCTGCGGCTCGTCCAACGCCACCTCTGGTTCTGATGCCGGTTCCAGCAGCTCTGACGACGCTAAGGTCGAGAAGGTCGACGGCTCCAAGGAGTACGCGCTCGTCAAGGACGGTACACTGACCGTCGGCACCTCTGCCGAGTACGCTCCGTTTGAGTACAAGGATGACAACGGCGATTATCAGGGCTTTGACCTTGAGCTCATCAAGGCTATCGGCGACAAGCTGGGCCTGGATGTCGAGTATGTCAACAATGACTTTGACACGCTGGTTCCGGGCGTCGCTTCGGGCGCCAAGTATGACGTTTCCATCGCGGCTATCACCGACACGCCCGAGCGTGAGAAGGAAGTCACTTTCTCTGATTCCTATTACATGGACGATCAGGCTATCGTGACCAAGGTCGATAACACCGACATCACGGCCGACAACTACAGCGAGAAGCTCAACAACGCTGACGCTACCATCATCGTCCAGTCTGGCTCGACCGCCGAGGCCTTTGCCCAGGAGAACTTCCCCAAGGCCAAGATCGTCCCCTACAAGGACGCTACCGAGTGCTTCAGCGCCCTGCAGTCCGATAAGGGCGACGCCGTAGTCACCAACCGCTCCGTTGCCAGCCAGCTGACCGCCGAGCAGTTCAACACCTGCCAGACCATCAAGCAGATCAGCACCGGCGAGGAGTACGCCATCGCCATCAACCAGGGCAACACCAAGCTCAAGGACGACATCAACCAGGCCATCAAGGACCTGACCGACGACGGTACCGTCGACGCCCTCATGGCTAAGTACAACATCAAGTAAAATAACTACTTGATTGCGCGCGGGCCCTTTCCGTTTTGGCGGAGAGGGCCTTTGCGCTTCTCTTGACGGAGAGCTTTTCCGTCTCGTTTTGCCGGCAACTTCTACGATAGGAGCCACCTTGTCTCGACTGAACAAAGGGGCCGCGGAGCAGCGTTTTCCACTGCCCTCGATGCTCCAAAAGCTGGCCTGTGCCCTGGCTGTGGCGCTCGCCCTGGTATGTGCGGGGGCCTGCGTGCCCACGACCGCCCAGGCGCTTGAGACCGCAAAGATTACCGCCCGACCCAATACCGGTTCGGGTAGCGATGTGGTCGGCGGCACCGAGACGCGCATCACTTGGGAAGTTCAGGCCGATGCCGACGAGGAGCTGAGCGGTCTTTCGCTGACGTTTGTCGACGGCACGACGTTTGGTACCGATGACACGCGATTGACGATGCTCTCGGGCGAGGACCTCATGGATCGTACGCCCATGAAACCCACGTGCAAGGCTGACGGCCAGACGCTCAAGATTGACTTTGGCGAGACGGCGCCTGCCGGCGGCTTTTTCCGTGTCGAGGTTTACGGCGTGACCTTCCCCGTCGAGGGCGGCGATGAGGCCTTTAGCGGCACCTATACGCTCGCCGACGGGTCGACCAAGAAGATCTCCAAGATTCCGTCGGTGGAGATCAAGGGCGTGACGGCCTTCGATAACTTCCTGGCTGACCTTAAAGAGCAGCCGTGGGTCGAGGCGTGGAACTCCAATATGTTCCTGCGCCTGTTCCTGAACCCGGTCATTTTGGTCCAGAGCCTGCCGATCGTCTTCAAGGGCTTCCTTATGTCGCTCTCGATCGTGCTTGTGGCGTTTCCGCTGGCAATTCCCTTCGGTTTTGCCCTGTCGCTCATGCGCATCTCTAAGTCGCGCATCCTGCGCTGTCTTGCCGGCATCTATGTGAATATCATTCGCGGTACGCCGGCGTTCCTGCAGATCTATATCGCGTTTTTCGGTCTGCCGCTGGCCGGTGTCAAAGTGGACGACTATGTGCTGGGTGTTATCGTCATGGCCATGAACTCGTCTGCGTACTTGTGCGAGATCTTCCGTGCCGGTATTCAGTCGATCCCCAAGGGCCAAAACGAGGCTGCTCGCTCGCTGGGCATGAATGCCTTCCAGACGCTGCTCTATGTCATGATTCCGCAGACGTTCCGCAATGTCCTGCCTACGCTGACCAGCGAGTTTATCTTGCTCTACAAGGACACGTCGCTGCTTGCCGCCGTGGGTGTCGTCGAGATCGTCATGAACGCCCGCACCATCGTGGCCACGACGGGCTCCATCACGCCGTATGTGGTTGCCGCCCTGTTCTATCTGGTCATCACCCTGCCGCTCGCTCGCTTGGTGAGCGGTCTTGAGGCAAGGCTTTTGGGCACGACCGAGACCAAGAAGAAGCGTCCCGCCAAGAGCGCCGGACAGGTTGTCGCGACGCCTGCCGATCACATCGCCGGTCTGTAAGGAGGTCCTATCATGAGCGAAACCAATAACTCGAACGAGGTCGTCGTCAGCATCAAGAACCTCCAGAAGGCCTTTGGCGATAACGTGGTCCTGCGCGATATCGATCTGGATGTGCACAAGGGCGAGGTCGTCGTAGTCCTGGGTCCTTCGGGCTCGGGCAAGTCGACGATGCTTCGCTGCATCAATCGTCTGGAGCATCCCACGAGCGGCTCGATTGTCGTTGAGGGCGTGGACGTGTGCGCCAAGGGCGTCGACCTTAACAAGGTACGTACGCATCTGGGTATGGTGTTCCAGCAGTTCAACCTGTTCCCGCACCTGTCGGTCAAAAAGAACGTCATGCTTGCGCAGCAAAAGGTGCTCAAGCGCAGCAAGGAAGAGGCCGAGAAGATTGCCATCGAGGAGCTCACTAAGGTCGGTCTGGCCGAGCGCATCGATTTTATGCCGAGTCAGCTTTCGGGCGGTCAGCAGCAGCGCGTGGCCATCGCCCGCGCCCTGTCGATGAACCCGCACGTGATGCTCTTTGACGAGGCCACGTCGGCGCTCGACCCCGAGCTCGTCCGCGATGTATTGGGCGTCATGCGCGACCTGGCACGTGACGGTATGACCATGATCGTGGTGACCCACGAGATGGGCTTTGCTCGCGACGTCGCCGATCGCGTCGTCTTTATGGACGGCGGCGTTATCGTGGAAGAGGGCACGCCGAGCGAGGTCTTCGACCACCCCAAGAGCGAGCGCACCAAGGCGTTCTTGGGCAAT
>CABUZD010000048.1 GCA_902495945.1 uncultured Collinsella sp. | reverse complement strand
TTGTCGATAAAGTAGCGAAGCATGGCCTCGGTAACATCGAAGTCGGCGATGACGCCGTCCTTCAGGGGACGAACGGCCACGATGTTGCCGGGCGTACGGCCGAGCATGCGCTTTGCCTCGATACCGACCGCCAGGATGCGCTCGTCGTTCTTGTCGATGGCGACAACAGAGGGCTCGCGAATGACGATGCCCTTGCCGCGCACGGAGACAAGCGTATTTGCGGTGCCGAGGTCGATGGCAAGATCGCCCGCATAGCTACCGAAGAACATATCCATCAAAGAAAACAACGCAACTCCTGATGTGTTGGATGATTGCTGGAAAACTACTAGCTCATCATACTAGCGCAAGCCCGGCACCTCACTTGCGGTGAAGCGCCGGGCAAAGCTAAATCCCATAAGGTCACTACTGGTTGTCAGCAGCCGAGAAATCCATATCGAGCGAGGAAACGGCCCAGCCGATATGGTTATCGGAGCGCACGAATTTGACGGTGTACTCCTGCTCGCCGCCCTTGGACAGCGATGCCTTAACCTTAGCGGTCGTCTCGGTCATGGACTGATCCATGCCCTCGACGGACACGGTGGCACCCTGCGGAATCGAGGAGATGATCATCGACTTGGCGTCCTCGGACAGGCTCGAGGCCAGGCAAGACTCGGCCTTTGCGGTGTCACCGTCGCCGGCAGCCTGGAACAGATCGGTAACGACAGACTCCTGGGACGGGAAGCCAAAGCCGCGCGTGTAGGCAAAGCCCAGACCGCCCGCGGCGATCAAAATGAGCAGAAGCAGCACGATAAAGACTTTGAGACCCGTGTGGCGATGGCGGCGACGAACCTTGGCCTGCTTACGATCCTGACGGTCCTGCTGGACCATCTCGGACTCGGACAGCGTAAAGAAGCCGGTGTCCGAGGGATCGGGCATAAACTGACCGGTCGCGCCCGTAGGATCGAGCGGATCGACGGCAGGAGCGTCCATCGCGGGCGCCGGAGCCGTGGCCATAGCCGTCTGGGCAGACAGCGCGGCAAGCGAATCGTGCACGCGGGCAAGCTCATCGGCCTGCTCGGAGGTGAGCTGGTAGATGCCATCGGCAGTAGCGGCGTTAAAGGCGTCGAGTGCGTCGGAGGGGCGGCCGGCGGCAGAAAGTGCCTGACCCATGCCGGCGTTGAGCGCACGCGTGTCGTCGCGGGGGCCGGCAAAGTCGATAGCCGTGCGGTAGGTCTCCACGGCATCCGCCGGACGGCCGAGCTTAATGAAGCAACGACCAAGCTCGCCGAGCGCGGCGGCAGGAGCCGGATTGGCGCCGTCGATGGCAGCCTGACGGAAGGCAGTACCCGCGTTGGCATAGTCGCCCGACTGGAACAGCGCATTACCCAGGCCCAGATAGGCCTTGAACGGCGTGGCATAGGAAGCATCCTGCGTAGCAGCAGAGAACGCCTGGGCGGCCGTCGTGTAGTCGCCCACGGCGGCGAGCGCCTTGCCGCGGTTGGTGAGCAGCGCGCCGCGCTTGCCATAGGTGCCGTCGTTGAGGGCGGCGGCATAGGCCTCGGCGGCCTCGACATACATGCCCAGGTGCATCAAGGCGTTGCCACGAAGGTGATCGGCCTCGCCCATAATCTCATCGGGAGTCTTTGCCGCCCCAAGCATCTGGGCTGCAGCGGAAAAATCACCCGCGCGGTAAGCGGCGCGGCCCTGTTGGATCAGCTGGCTATTCAAGGAAGTCCCCTTTACTCGTGAACGATCTCGACATGGACGATCTCGTCGCCGGCACGCAGCTGCGAAATCACATCGAGACCCTCGACCGTGGTACCAAAGACGGTGTAACCGGAATCGAGGTTATGCTGGGCACCCAGGCAGAAGTAGAACTGCGAACCCGCGGAATCGGGGTCCATGGAGCGTGCCATGGCAAGGGCACCATCAACATGGCTGTTGCGCGGATTGGTGGCAAACTCGCCCTTGATGCAGTAGCCGGGACCACCGGTACCGGGCATGCCGTCGGGGCCCTCAAGACCGGCAGCGACGTCGGTGCCGGACATATCGCGGGTATTGGGGTCGCCGCCCTGAATGACAAAGCCGGGCACATAGCGATGGAACTTAAGGCCATCATAGAAGCCCATCGTGGAAAGCTCGCAGAAGTTCGCGACATGAATGGGAGCGCCCTCGCCGTCAAACTTGACCTTGATGGTACCCTTCGACGTCTCGATAACGGCGCACTCGTCGCCGGCAAGCTGATACTCGGGCGTGTAGAGCTCTTTCTTAAAACCAAACATGTGGTTCCTTCCTCGTGCGTTTAAAGCATATTTGTACGAATTGTAGCAATAAGCATGCGCTTACATCAATTGCGCACGTAGGTTATGCCGACTATGGCGAACTAATTTTAGGAACGCTGCTGCGGCTTCCAGGAGCCCACGTTGGCGTCGTACTGATTAAGCGCGCTGTTGCCACTCTGCGCGATGGGCGCAAGGATCTCGCTTTGGTGGGAACTCATCGACTCGCCATCGGGAATGGCCAGCGAGATGTCCCAACTCTGGCAGATCACGTCGACGCGCTCATACATCCACTCGGCAAGCTGCTTTAAGTGGGCGATGTCGTCCGCATAGACCGTATCGTCTTGGTACTTAAGGTTGTTGAGCTCATCTTGCGTCTTTTTGATCTGGTCGCGCAGGGCGTAAGCACTCTGTGACAGCTCCTGACGGGTGGACAGCGGCGTTCGGAGATAGCCGTTGTTAAAGGAATCGATGACCTCGCCGATCTGGTCCTCGTCACCGTAGGACACGATGGTCTGATACAGACCGTCGAGCCTGGTATAGAGCTGATCATCGGTGAGCACGGTTTCTTCCTGGACCACCTCGGCAGAATCGTCCTGCTTGGTATCGTCCTCATTCGCCTCGCCCTTTTGGCGCGTGGGGAAGTTCGTCTGCGCGGCCTGGCCAAACTGGTCATAGAAGCCAGGTATGACACCCATGGGATCGGCCGTCACGAACCAATAGGCACCACCGCAAACGACTGCAAGGACCACGATGACGATGAGCGGCTTGGGGATATGACGCTTGTGCTTGTGATAGGCGTCCTCGTCGGGATGCACCTTGCGCTTGGGTTTTTGAGCATCGTCGTGCAGGGAAACGGGCGTGGGAATATCGACCTTGGGGATACCGAAATCCTTATCGAAAGCCGGCAGCACGCAGGTCTCGTTAGGATCGGCGGCGTCCGAAAGAACCGCGGCAGCCGAGGCGGGCGCATGAGGCACCTCGGTATCGATCTGCTCTTGCGTTAGGCGCGGAAAGCCCGCCGTGCGGCCCGCTGCCAGGTCGGATGCGGCCGCGTCCTCAGAGAGGATACCCGGAGCGGGGCGTCCGCATTTGGGGCACGTACGATCATGCGGAGAAAGACGGGCACCGCAACCCTCACAGAACACGAACTCGGTGTGCTCGGGACCATCGCCCGGACCCACATAGGCGTTGCAATAGGGGCAGAACGAGGCGCCGTCCTCGATAGTCTTAAGGCAATGCGGGCAGATCACGGCATCCTCTTTTCGAAGCAATTCAAACAATCGAGGTTAGAGCATAACATCGCCACGGCCCCACAGGAACAAGGCACCAATTCAACATCGCCAGGGCGCGTAGCTACTTCTTCTTTTTGCTTGGCATCGAGACTTTGATGCCTTGGGCGGACTTCGTCACGCGGGAGCGCTTGGCTCCGGCACTCCTCTTTTTCTTGGGCTGGGCCTGGGCCACGCCCTCGAGCGCGCGGGCCTCGGCCTCGCGAACGGTGCGATCTTCGCGGCGCTGCGCCATGTCGGCGGCGAAGCGCTTGGCAAAACGCTCGGCCGTCGAACCCGTCGAGCTCACCTTGCCGCCACCGCGACCCAGGCGGACGCGCACACCGCGGCCAAAACCAGTTGCGGCATGACGACGACGCGGCTTGAGCGAATCCATCATCGTGGCGAGCTTAAAGAACACCGAGCAGGTAAAGACCACGATGACAGCCAAGATAACCATCTGGCCCATCGACAGGTTGGCAATAGACAGCAGCTCCGGGAATCCGATAACGCCCACCAAGATGCCGGCGACTACAAACACAAAGAGCACCACACGTAAGGGCGTGAGCGGCTGCGAGATCCGCCAGATCAGGCTGACGCTCGCCGCGCACGACGTAAGCAGGCACATCGTAGACAGCGTGAGCTGGCTAAAGCCAAACACGCGCGCCACAAAGATATCAAGCGCCGCAGCCAAAATGACCGCAATCGACGCCGGCAGTGCACGCTTGAGCACGTTGGTCAAAAACGCACCCTTCACGCGAGCATTGTTGGGCTCCAGGCCCAACACAAAGCCCGGCGCGCCGATGCAGAAGAAGTTGATGAGCGTCATCTGGATGGGCTCGAAGGGGTACGGCGGCAGCGCGATGCACAGCGCCGCCAGGCCCATCGAGAACAGCGTCTTGGTCAGGAACAGCGACGCCGAACGCTGCAGGTTGTTGATGGAGCGACGGCCCTCGGCCACCACGGCGGGCATCGAGGCAAAATCATTGTCGACGAGTACGATCTCGGCCACGTTGCGCGCGGCATCGGAGCCGGCCGCCATGGCCACGGAGCAGTCGGCCTCCTTAAGCGCCAGCACGTCGTTGACGCCGTCGCCCGTCATGGCCACGGTGTGCTCGCGGCGCTTGAGCGCCTGCACGAGCTCGCGCTTCTGCTGCGGGGTCACACGACCAAATACATGGTAGCGGTCCACTGCGGCATCGAGCTTGGCCGGCGTATCGAGCGTCGTGGCGTCCACATAAGCGTCCGCCCCCGGCACGCCCACCACGCGCGCGATCGACGACACCGTACGCGGGTCGTCGCCACTGATCACGTTAAGGGTCACGCCCTGCTCGTTAAAGTAGCCGATGGTCTCGGCCGCCGAGGTACGAATCTCGTCGCGGATGGTCACAAAGCCCACGGGCTCGGCCTCGCCCACCATATCGCCATCGAGCGTAAAGCCTTCCACGCGCGCCACCACGAGCACGCGGCAGGTATCGGCAAGCTCGGCGACACGGTTCTCGACCTGCGAAAACACACGCTCCGAAAGCACAAACTGCGCGGCGCCCATCACATAGGAGCCCTGCGCAAACGAAGCGCCACTCCATTTTTTAGACGACGAGAACGGAATGACCGACAGCGGCTCAGACACCTCGACCGGGCGATCGGCGTAATAGTTGAGCAGCGCCTGGCAGGTCTCGTTGGCATCGGCCGAAGTCGCACGTGCCACGTTAGCCAGCGCAAAATCGAGCACCGTGGTATCGACGGGAACAGCCGCCTCGTCCGGGCCGGCGCCTAGGCTCACGCCCTCAACCGGCAGCGGATACGTGCCCTCGACCTCCATGCGGCCCGACGTGATGGTGCCCGTCTTGTCCAGGCACAGCACGTCGACGCGAGCGAGCGTCTCGATGCAGTAGAGCTGCTGTGCCAGCACCTTGCGGCGGGCCAGGCGCACCGTGGCGATGGCGAGCACCGACGAGGTCAGCAGCACCAGGCCCTGCGGGATCATGCCCAGCAGGGCGCCCACCGTGGACAGCAGCGCCGACGAAGGCACATGACCAGCCAACAGCTCGGAGAAGCACCATGAAAGCGCACTATCGCCCGGGGTTCCCACGGCATCCCGCAGCTCGCTCACACTCGAGGCAAACAACGCCAAACCGAGCGGGATCATGATGATGCTCGCAAAGCGCACGATAGCGTTAAGCGCGTTCATGATCTCGGAATTGACCTTTTTGACGTACTTGGCCTCGTTATTAATTTTAGCCACGTAGTTGTCGGCGCCGACATGGATCACGCGGGCGCGCAGCAGGCCCGAGTCGATAAAACTGCCGCTCATGAGCTCGGAGCCGGGCTGCTTTTTGATGAGATCGCTCTCGCCCGTCAGCAGGCTCTCGTTCACGAGCGCCTCGCCCGAAACCACCACGGCGTCAGCGGGAATCTGGTCGCCGCGCCCCAGGCGGATGATGTCGTCGAGCACGATCTGGTCCAGGTCGAGCTCCACCTCGGCGCCGTCGCGCACCGCAATGGCCTTCTTGGAGGTCAGCAGCGTGAGCTTATCGACCATCTTCTTGGACCGCATGGATTGAATGACGCCAATAGCGGTATTGAGGAACACCACAAACAGGAACGTCAGGTTCTTAAACGAACCGGTCAAAATGACCAGGAACGCCAAGATCACGTTGATCAAATTGAACAGCGTGCAGAGGTTCTCGATGATGAGCTCTTTGACCGACTTGGTCTTGAGCTCCATGTTGCGGTTGATCTTACCGGCGGCGATGCGCTCCTCGACCTCGGCGGTCGAGAGTCCGCGCTCGATATCCGTTGCTGCCATACCACGTCCCATCATGTCGCGTCGGTATAAGAAAAACCGCCCGGACCATGCGAGGTTCGGACGGTCTTACGTTCGATGGCGCCCCATGTTGGATTCGAACCAACGGCCTTCTGCTCCGGAGGCAGACGCTCTAATCCCCTGAGCTAATAGGGCCAACGGTTGGCATTATACCCAAGTGCACCACGGGCTATCAAAATAAAAGAAAAAGCTTTGCAATTACGTGGGAGACGCGGCGCAACGGCCCACTTTAGAAGGCAAAAGCGAGTCAGATAGTATAAACTCTCATGCACCATATATACACGGCTCGCGATGCGGGCCGTTTTTGCAGGGGTTATCCATCGAGGTGAGAGGCACACCATGATTGCAATTCTAAAGCAAAGCGCCAGCGACGAGGCCGTCGGCCATATCGTCAGCTGGATTGAGAAAAAAGGCCTGAAGACCGATGTCTCGCGCGGCGAGAACGAGACCATCATCGGCCTGGTGGGCGATACGACCAAGATCGACCCGTTCCTGCTCGAGTCCATGGACGTCGTCGAGCGCGTGCAGCGCGTCTCCGAGCCGTTCAAACGCGCCAACCGCAAGTTCCACCCCGAGGACTCCGTCATCGACTGCGGTCACGGCGTCAAGATAGGCGGCGACCAGTTCCAGGTCATCGCCGGTCCCTGCTCCGTCGAGGGCGAGAACCTCATCCGCATCGCACGCCGCGTGAAGGCCGCCGGCGCCACGATGCTGCGCGGCGGCGCCTACAAGCCCCGCACCTCCCCCTACGCCTACCAGGGCATGGGCCCCGCCGGCCTGGACCTGCTGTGCGAGGCCTCGGCCGAGCTCGACATGCCGATCGTCACCGAGATCATGGACCCGCGCGACGTGCAGGTCTTCTTGGACAAGAAGATTGACGTCATGCAGATCGGCGCCCGCAACGCCCAGAACTTCCCCCTGCTCAAGGAGGTCGGCAAGACCCAGACCCCGATTCTGCTCAAGCGCGGCATGTCCGGCACGATCGACGAGCTGCTCATGGCAGCCGAGTACATCATGAGCGAGGGCAACGACAACGTTATCCTGTGCGAGCGCGGCATCCGCACCTTCGAGACCCGCACCCGCAACACCTTCGACCTCAACGCCGTGCCGGTGCTGCACCACTTGTCGCACCTGCCCGTCGTTGCCGACCCCAGCCACGCCACCGGCTACACCCGCTACGTTGAACCCATGGCACTCGCCGCGACCGCCTGCGGTGCCAACGGCCTGGAGATCGAGGTCCACGACGAGCCGAGCCGCGCCTGGTCCGACGGCGCCCAGGCCCTCACCCCCGATCAGTTCGACGACACCATGCGCCGCATCCGAGCCATCCGCGAGGTTGTCTGCCAAGAGACCATGGAGTAGCCCATGGGTACGGTGAGAAACGCGCGCGTTAACCAGGGCGGCCCCAAGTGCGCCGGCATCGTCGGCCTTGGTCTCATCGGCGGCAGTTTTGCCCGCGGCTATGCGCAGACGGGCGTCCGCGTGCTGGCCTGGGACCCCGATGACGATGTCATGACGGCCGCCAGCATGGGCACTGTCGCCGGAGAGCTCAACGACAAGACACTCGGCGAATGCGACATCATCGTCCTTGCCTGCTATCCCGAGGCATGCATCGAGTGGCTCGAGGCGCATGCCCAGGCACTCGCCGACGCCACCGATACCGAGGCCATCATGGGTCCCGTGGTAATCGACACGGTGGGCGTCAAGGGCATCGTGTGCGAACGCGCCTTTGAGCTTGCCCGCGAGCACGGCTTTTACTTTGTGGGCGCGCACCCCATGGCGGGCACGCAGTACTCGGGCTATGCGCACTCCCGCGCCGACCTGTTCCAGGGCGCGCCACTCGTGCTCGTGCCGCCCGCGGTGGACGATGCACTCAAACTGGAGCTTTTGGGCCAGGTGCGCGAGATGGTGCGCCCCTTGGGCTTTGGCAAGTTCAGCGTGACCAGCGCCGCCGAGCACGACCGCGTCATCGCCTTCACGAGCCAGCTTGCGCACGTGGTGTCCAACGCCTACGTAAAGAGCCCGACCGCCCAGGTCCACCACGGCTTTTCGGCCGGTAGCTACCGCGATCTCACCCGCGTGGCGCACCTCAACCCGCAAATGTGGTCCGAGCTCATGATCGACGACGCCGACGCGCTCGCCTTCGAGATCGACCACCTGATCGACTCGCTCGGCGCCTACAGCCGTGCGCTCAAGGACCGCGACCAGCGCTATCTGGAGAATCTCCTTGCCGAGGGCGACCGCATTAAGCGCGCACTCGACGACGAGGCCTCCCACTAGACCACCTATCACGCCAGGTCGAAAGGACCGAAGCTTATGGCGATTACCATCGATATCGACACTGCACGCCCCTACCAGGTGCATGTTGGCACGTTTTTGCTGGAGCAGGCGGGACCGCTTGTGCGCGCCACTGCCGGCGGCACCAAGGCCGTCATCGTGACGGACACCAACGTGGGCCCGCTCTACCAGATGCCCGTTAAGCAGAGCCTGGAGGCGTCAGGCTACGAGGCGAGCATCTGCACCTTCGAGGCCGGCGAAGCCCATAAGCGCGCCGAGACCTACGTTGCCATTTTGGAGTTTGTGGCCGAGCACGAGCTTTCGCGCTCCGACGTGATCGTGGCGCTCGGCGGCGGCGTCGTGGGCGACGTGGCCGGCTTTGTGGCCGCCACGTACATGCGCGGCTGCAAGTTTGTGCAGATCCCGACGAGCCTGCTCGCCATGGTGGATTCGTCGGTGGGCGGCAAGACCGCCATCGACCTGGCTGCAGGCAAGAACTTGGCCGGCGCCTTTTGGCAGCCGAGCGTGGTTATCGCCGACGTGGGGTGCCTGGCCACCCTCACACCCGAGCAGTTCGCCGACGGTTGCGGCGAGGTCATCAAGCATGCCGTGATCGCCGACCCCGAGCTTTTCGCCGAGCTGGAGAAGACCCCGCTCACGCTGGAGCTGCTCAACCACGATGTGGCCCGCGTAGCGCTCATCATCGCCCGCAATATCGACATCAAGCGCGCCGTGGTCGTCGCCGACGAGCGCGAAACCAACCAACGCAAGCTCCTCAACTTTGGACACAGCGCCGGACACGCCGTCGAGGCCTGCGAGCACTTTGAACTCGGACACGGCAACTGCGTGTCGATCGGCATGGGCATCATCACGCGCGCCGCGGCCCTGCACGGCGTCTGCGACGCCGAGCTGCCCGGACGTATTGAGGAGCTTTGTGCACGCCACGGTCTCAAGACCCGCTGTGAGCTTTCCGCCGACTCCATCTTTGCCGAGGCGCTCCACGACAAGAAGCGCGCCGGCGAAACCATCGACCTGGTGATTCCGCACGGCATTGGCCGTTGCAGCATCGACCGCACGCCGCTTTCCACATTCCACGAACTCATTGCCGAGGGCCTCGGCCAGAAGGGAGAGGCATCCTCATGCTAGCCCGCATCACCCCGTCCCCGCTTAAGGGCACCGTTCCCGCCATCGCGTCCAAGTCGATGGCGCATCGCCTGATCATCTGCGCCGCGCTTGCCAACGGCGAGACACACGTCACCTGCAACACCACCTGCGCCGACATCGAGGCTACGGTGCGTTGCCTTACGGCACTGGGCGCTCGCATCGAGACCGTCGAGGATGGCTTCCAGGTCCATCCCACTATGAAGAGTATTGAGTTTGGCCTGCTCAAGGCACTTGCCGGCGGAACGCTTGACTGCGGCGAAAGCGGCTCCACGCTCCGCTTTATGTTGCCCGTCGCCTGCGCGCTGGGCGCAGAAGCAACTTTTGTGGGTCAGGGACGCTTGGGCGCCCGCCCGCTGTCCCCGCTCTCGGACGAGATTATCGCCGCCGGCTGCGACCTGCAGGGTCTGGGCGGTTTTCCGCTCAAGACAAGCGGCCGCATGCGCCCGGGCACCTTTGTGCTGCCGGGCAACGTGAGCTCGCAGTATATCTCGGGCCTGCTGCTGTCGGCCCCGCTGCTGGCCAAGCCCTCCTGCGTGCAGGTGACCGGCCTTATTGAGAGCCGCCCTTACATCAACCTGACGATCCAGGCCATGAAGGCCTTTGGCGTCGAGGTCAACGTCGAGCGTATTCCGGCCAAGGACGGCCAGCCCGAGGTCACGAACTTCCGCGTGAGCAGCGGCTCGTACCGCACGCCCGGCAGCGTAGCCGTCGAGGGCGACTGGTCCAACGCCGCCTTTTGGCTGTGCGCCGGCGCCATCGGCACCGACCCCATCACCGTCGAGGGCGTGTCGCTGAGCTCCGCGCAGGGCGACCGCAACGTGCTTGCCGCGCTTTCGCGCTTTGGCGCCCGCATCGTGCGCTCCACCAACGCCGCCACCGTGCAGTCCGACAAGCTTACCGGCTTTGAGATGAGTGCGCACGACATCCCCGACCTGGTGCCCGTTATCTCGGCCGTGGCCTCGCTGGCACAGGGCCGCACCTTTATCCGCGATTGCGCCCGCCTGCGCATCAAGGAATCCGACCGCCTGGTCACCATCACCCGCGAGCTCACCGCGCTGGGCGCGCAGGTGCGCATTGCCGGCGATGACCTCATCATCAAGGGTGTCGATGCCTTTACCGGCGGCGAGGTCGATTCGCACAACGACCACCGCATCGCCATGATGGCCGCCATCGCTGCGAGCCGTGCCACCGGCGAGGTCGTGATCCACGGCGCCGAGGCCGTCAACAAGTCCTATCCCGATTTCTTCGACCACTACCGCCTGCTGGGCGGCAAAATCACACTCGAGGAGGAATAGCATGTCCTCGACCTTTGGCAACGTCTTGCACTTAAGCATCTTCGGCCAATCGCACTCCCCCGCTATCGGCTGCTCGCTCGATGGCATCCCGGCGGGCATCGCCGTGGACCAGGAGGAGCTGCAGGCCTTCCTCGACCGTCGCGCCCCCGGACGCGACGAGACCGCGACCAAACGACGCGAGGCTGACGCAGCCCACATCATCGCCGGTGTTGTCGATGGACATACCACCGGCGCGCCCATCGCCGCGATTATCGAGAACACCAACACGCGCTCCAAGGATTACTCCGAGCTGCGCCGCAAACCCCGCCCCGGGCACGCAGATTTCCCTGCGCGCGTGAAGTATCACAACATGCACGACGTCGCCGGCGGCGGACACTTCTCCGGTCGTCTGACGGCTCCCTTGTGCATCGCCGGCGG
>CABUZD010000047.1 GCA_902495945.1 uncultured Collinsella sp. | reverse complement strand
TCGGCACCGAGGATACAAAGTCAGATTACCTCAAGCACATTGGCATCATCGCATCCGACTTTGTTGATGCGGCGCTGGCCCGGAGCATCTACCAGCGCAACTACAATTACGATACGAAGCACACGTAGTCGGCTTCGTGCTGCCTCCCGACCCGCATGCGCATGACGTACGGCGACTCGCTGAGCGATGCCTCGCTCCAGGATGGCAAGACCGTTGGCGAGGGCCATTTCCGCCTTGTCGACAGCAGCAACGTACTCAACGTGGCGGCTTCGGGCCATGCGTTTACCATCGAATACGTGGATGTCGACGCCTTGGGCAACGAGACCGTTACGGGGCTGCAGGGATCCGTGCCCATCGATATCGATCCGCGCGCACTGACACCCCACTTTGAGGGGCTCGAAGGCCTTAAGGCCGGCGAGGATGTGCGCACAAAGGTCGCGGCGCTGCTCGAGGGCAAACTCGAAAACGATGCCTGCACGGCTCAGCTCGAGTTTGTGCACGACGCGGACGGCGCTCCGGGCACGGCAATGGTCGAGGGCGAGGCATTTACCGCGGGAACGTACTGGGTGCGCGCGAACGGTCTTTTGGGCGACGCGGCGCAAAACTACAAGCTTGCTAATGACGGAGCCGCGAGCTTTACCGTAGCGGCCTCGAGCAGTGCAGGCGGCACCGACACCGACGGTGGCACGGGTTCCAACGCAGGCAGCGCTGATAAGAACGGTAAGGGCAACAAGGGCAAGAACTCGGGCGGAAAACTCGCCGACACGGGCGACGGCTCCGGCATTGCCGCCGGGCTCGCCGCTGCCGCCGTGGCGACGACGGTCGCCGGCGCAGCAATGCTTGCAAATGACCGCGAAGACAACGGAGACGTTGACGATTAGGCCAGCCGGCCCTTTTGGACACATCGATTTAATGAGGGGCGCAGGACACCGTTCTGTGCCCCCGATTTTTACCTTGGCCCGAACGCCGCCATGGGCTACATCACCATGTTCAGCGCGTTAACAAACTCCTGGGCCTTCGCACGGCTGCTCAGGCTAAAGACACAGGCAGTCAACAGCCTGTTACGTAGGAAAACGTCGCGGCCCTTGATCCTGTTGACCCCCGTGATGTCCTTAAGATAGACAATCTCGGTGTGCTTGCCACCAAACGTACCCTTCTTGAGCACCTCAATACGGTTAGGGTAGATCTTGACGTCTTTAAACCTACCCGAACCTTTGTCCTGGAATAGCAGCGTGTTGTTGTCCATACGCGTCACTCCCGTGGGGTTCGCTAAAACTGCCTCTATGGTCACATTTTAGTCACTTCGGGAATCCTGCACGAAGGCGCTAGGCGACATTGAAATTCGAGTCCGCGCGAGGCTTTAAGATGGACATGATTAGCTGCATCGATGCAACTGGCAATGCTTCTAGGAGTACGCCTCGTATTATTTGCCATTAAAGGAGGTCTTACATGGTTTACGTATGGGAATTCGAGTTCTTTGATTCGGACGGTGTTGTCGACGCTGTGCCATGTGGCTCGCTGGGCGGAGGTGGAACGTTCGGATCCGACCTAAACGACGCTGTCGAAAGTGCCGCTGATTTTCTCGCATGCATGGTCGATGACCACCTAATGGGCGGCGTTGACCTGCTTGCGCCGGACTTTGGCCACGAGCCGCAGCACGGTGGCAAGATTATCTCCGTGGCCGTCAGTCGCAAACTCAACGATATCCCCGCCGTCACCGCAGTGGACGCCGCGCGCATGCTTGGCGTTAGCTCGGCAAGAGTATCGCAACTGATAAATGCTGGACTGTTGGATTCATGGAAGGATGGCACCAAGCGCATGGTGTCCAAAGCTTCCATCGAGGCACGACTCGCCGACGCTCCAAAGGCAGAACGTCCAAAAGAGGTCCCTATTGCTGTATGAGACGAGACTACTACGCACCTTTATTACACACGATGTTTTCAGCCTGGTATAAACAAGTTCAATAATAGAATGCAAATCCAACCATCGTGTCTGATTACGAAAGGATTTTTGCCTTTTCTGCAGCAAACTCTTCCTCGGTAAGTACTCCACTATCACGCAGCGTTGCAAGCCTCTCAAGCCTTGCAACTACATCGCCACTATCCGCCAGCGTCTCAATAGTCTATGAAACCTGTGGATACCGCTCGAGCTCCTTCGATAGGGCATCGACTATCTCGGCAATATTCTTTGCATTTTTGCCCCCGTTTAGTACGTTTGTCCGGACCTTAGATGACGAGTTGACAGTAACGCCAGATCCGCCTTCAACTGGAACAACCGAAATACTGATATTTTCGCCCCAGGACCAAAGGCTCATACCAATCTCGGCTGCAACTGTTCTTGTTGTGGGCGATGCACTATCAACTTTTACTTTAGGCAGCTTTTCCATAGCTGTCTTCAAGGCATTAAACGTGTCGTCAGGAGAATACGGTACCTGAAGCTGAAGCTGCTGATCCGCAAAACCCATAATCTGGCCTCCGCTTCTTACAAGATTAAGGCTATCGGAAATGGTAGCACGTTCCCAGCAGTTTTAAATTCGTCTCATGACCTTGCGATGCAGCCCGACACCCCGGAACCACTCCCCTACTTCCCAAAGATCGCAGCGAACAAGCCCTTGCGTTTGGGCTTTTCTTCTCGGTAGGAACCCTCGACGGCGGCTGCGACCTGACGCGGTTGCTCGCCGTCTCCACAGCGCACGATCTGGTATAGGAACGGCGATTTAACGTATTTGACCTCGACGGGCGTGGCGTGTACGGTGCTCTCACCGGACAGATGCAGGCTCGGGCTGAGCGGCGCCACGATATGCGTTTCGCGCTTGTCGCTAAACACCACCGCGGCCGCACGACCCGTCTGGCCGTTTACGGCAATGCGCACCTGCTCGCCATCGCGGCCATCCGTCGCCGGACGATCGACAAAGTAGACCGGCACCATCACCAGGCCATCCTTATGCTTGCGGGCCTTGAGCGCCCAGGTTCGGATGCTCTTTTTATTGAGCCCCAGTACGGCCTCGGCATCGTTGCCCGCAACGTCGAGCGCCAACTTATCAATGACCACCTGGTCCTTGGTAGATGCATCGACGGAGACGACGCGGAAGTCGCCTTCCTGCATGGCGGGATCGAACGGACCGACCTTGGCAAAGTCCCACGGCTCCAAAATGCCCATGAGGCGAACGTCCAGGTAGTTTGCTCTGGGGTATGCCCAGTCGAGCACCTCGTAGTACACCAGGGTTTCCTTGCTCAGGCCCCTTGCCCGGGAAGCTCGCCATCATGCGCAGGTCCGCCAGCGCCATGGGGAAATAGAAGAGCATCATGTCGTTTTGGATCGCATCTTCCACGTCGTGCCCGGCAAAGGCATCCGGATACTGGCGCACCAGCTGCAGCGCGTTGGCACGTGCCTGCTGCGGCGAGATTTCGCAGGGAATACCCTGATCCGGCACATACTCCTCACCCACGCCCATGGTCAGACGCTTGCTAAACGTCCCCGGCTTGAGCAGGTCGGCAATGCCGATCTTGTTGCCGCAGGACGGGCACTCAAACACACGCTGCGTTGACTCGCCCTCAAAGGACGCACCACAGAAGGGACAAGGAATACTCACATGCGTGGCCTCTTGGAACTCCTGCGCCGTGCCGCGATCCTCCCACAGCAGATGTTCCAGGACCGACTGATTGCGCCAGTGCGAATTGAAGAAATACCAGTCCGGGTCCTCCGGGCGCTCGAGTTGCGACACATGCGTGAGCTTGAGCAGTCCATCCACCACCGTCAACGGCGTATGGCGAATGCCCAAAGCGCTCTTGGGCTCTCCGGCGTCCGCCTGCCACGGAATGATCGCACCGCAATAGGCGCACTCAAAGCTGCGCTTAGCTTGGTGCGAGTACATAGGGCCGCCGCAGTTTTGACATTTAATGGCAAACATCTCGTCCATGGAAACGTCCTCCTTTGCACAGGGGCTGTCGACATTAAGTATGTCGAGCAAACAGGCACATGCCCATACCCATGTGGCCCAAAATGGACCACCCAGGCAGACGAGAAGGCTCGCTCGTTAGCACCGGCAGACTATTGCTGCATTTTCTGAGCATCGGTGCACGGCGCCCCCGCGCGAGCTACACTATCCCCTTAAACATGATTGTGAGGACGACCGCTATGCTATTTGTAAATCGGCTGGTACATACGCTTGTTCCCGGCAGCGAGAGCGAGCCGGTCGATGCATCTTGCCGCACCAACGCGGGCTTTTCCGCAGGCCTCGTCTGCATTGGCCTCAACATCACCCTGTGCCTGGCCAAGGGCATCGCGGGCCTGCTCGCCGGCTCCGTCTCCCTCATCGCCGACGCTTTCAACAACCTCTCCGATGCCTCGAGCAACATCGTGAGCCTGCTCGGGTTCCGCCTTGCCAGCCGCCCGGCAGACGAAGGCCACCCCTATGGTCACGGCCGCTATGAGTACCTAGCCGGCCTGTTCGTCGCTGTCCTGGTTTGCGCCGTCGGCATCAACCTGATCCTCGAGTCGGTCACCAAGATCATCAAGCCCTCGCCCACCGTGTATTCGGCGCTCTCCATGGCCGCCCTTGTTCTGTCCATGCTCGTCAAATTCTGGATGGCCGCGTTCAACCGCGCACTGGGTAACCGCATCGATTCCGAGACGCTCATCGCCACAGCGCAGGACTCCAAAAACGACGTCATTGCCTCGGCCTCGGTCCTGGCCGCAGCGCTTATTTCGCAGACGACCGGCTTTGACCTCGATGGCTGGGCAGGCCTGGGTGTGGGCATCTTCATCTGCATCAGCGGCATGGGCCTAGTGCGCAACGCCATCAGCCCGTTGCTGGGGCAAGCGCCCGACCCCAAGCTCGTCCAGGCAATCCGCGACAAGATCATGTCCTATCCGCAGGTCTTGGGCACACACGACCTGATGGTGCACGACTACGGCCCCGGTCGTCAGTTTGCCAGCGCCCACGTGGAGATGCCCGGCGAGGGCGACGCGTTTGAGCACCACGAGATCCTGGACACCATCGAGCACGACATCAAGCGCCAGATGGGCATTGGGATCACGCTGCACTGCGACCCCATCGCGACAACCGGCGACGACCTGCGCGGCTGGGTCAAGCGCGGCGTCATGCAGATCGATCCCGCGCTCTCCATCCACGACCTGCACGAGCACGACGGGTTCGTTTCGTTTGACCTGGTGCGTCCCGACGGCTTTGACATATCCGACGAGGAGCTGCTGGAGCTCGTCACGCGCATCGTGCACGAGCGCCGGCCCGACGTCTCGTGCGTCGTCACGTTCGATTCGGGCTTTAGCTCGCCCGAGCGTCCGGCCGAGCAGCTGTAGCCCCGCTCCGCTCGTCCGCTAGTTTCCCTGCGCGCCCGAGATGCCGTTTTGCAGGGCGTTCCAGGCATCCGTCGCCATGTCGCCCAAGTTCTGCGCGGTGTCGCCCAGGTTCTGGGCCGTATCGCCCAGCTCTTGCGCCTTGTCTCCCAACTCCTGTGCCTTGTTGCTCAAGTCCTCCAGCGTGTTGGAGCTCGAGCTGTCGGTACCGCTTTGTCCGTCGGACGAGTTGCCCAAGCCGTTCTTGTGCGTGAGCTGAATTTCAAGGTTGCCGCTGTCGTTATAGTAGGCAGAAGTAACGACCCAGTTGGCATCGACGACGGGCGTTGAGCCATCATCAGTCAGGACCACGGCATTCGAAAGATCGGCCCCGCGCGACTTGAGGAGCTTTTTGGCGTTGGACCAGTACTGCCCCGGAATATCGCTCAGCTCTACTGAACCCGCTTGGGTGACCTCTGTCTGCTCGGCCGTCGTGCTGGTTGTAGCTCCTCGTTTGTTGAGCATGCCCGACACAACGGCGAACACAATCGAAAGGGCAAAGAAAATCGCCAGCACAATCAGGATCTTCTTGATCACGCTCGACGAACGCGATGGCTTCTTCTCCTCGTCCTCGCCATATTGCGGAATCGACTTGGGGTACTCGCGATACGGCTGGCGCGACTCGTAGCGAGGCTGCGCCGTGCGAGGCATATACGTCGTCTGCTGAGGCTGCGGAATGGGATTCTGCGGCAGGTCATCATAGGGATTCGGCGTCGAGGCAGCATAAGAATCCTGCGGTGCGTAATCAAACGGATCCGGAGCTGCGTTGCCATAGGGGCCTTGCGAAGATGTAGCGTAAGAATCCTGCGCCGCGTCGCCATAGCCCATAACCCGGGTGGGCTCGGCAGAAGGCTGCGTCGCGGCGGGGTCGGTATAACCGGGGTTGGAAACAACGCGGGTCGCATCGGCGCTATCGCCAGCCTGCGCGGAACCGTAGCCGCCCATCACGGTTGTCTTGTCCTGATCCATGCAACGATTCCTTTCCGTCGCGCGTGAGCCTCAAGTTATCCATGCATTCTACCCGCGCAAAAGCCTATGATGGGCAGAGTCCGTCGGTATCTACAAGACATGCGCGGGCCTAAGGATCAAAAAGCCCCGCCGGGCCTTGTGGGCACGGCGGGGCGGACAAGCAGCTATGGACAGCAGACTTAGAACAGGCCGGTGATGTTGCCGTCGTTGTCGACGTCGATGTTTTCGGCCGCGGGCACCTTGGGCAGACCCGGCATGGTCAGAACACTGCCGGTCAGCGCGACCACAAAGTGGGCGCCGGCAGAAACCTTGAGCTCACGCACGGTGATGCGGAAGTTCTCGGGAGCTCCCAGGGCCTTGGCGTTGTCGCTAAAGCTGTACTGCGTCTTGGCGACGCACACCGGCAGGTTGCCAAAGCCATTCTCGCGCAGCTCGGCGAGCTGGCGCTTGGCGGCCGGCGTAAAGTCAACGCCGTCGGCGCGGTAGACCTTGGTGGCAACGGCCTCGAGGGCATCGGCAACATCGGCGCCGTCCTCGTAGGCAAACTTGAGCTCGCTCGGCTGCTCAATCAGACGCATGACCTCATCGGCAAGCTCGAGCGCGCCCTCGCCGCCCTTGGCCCAGACCTCGGAAAGCTTAACGTTGACGCCGAGCTTCTGGCACTCGGACTCGATGAGCGCAAGCTCGGCCTCGGTGTCCGTCGGGAAGCGGTTGATGGCGACCACGCAGGGCAGACCATATACGTTCTGGATGTTGTCGACGTGACGCAGCAGGTTGGGCATGCCAGCCTTGAGTGCCTCGAGGTTCTCCTCGTTGAGATCGGCCTTGGCGACGCCACCGTTGTACTTCAGCGCGCGGGCAGTGGCGACGACCACGACGGCGCTGGGGCGAACGCCCGTCATGCGGCACTTGATGTCGAGGAACTTCTCGGCACCCAGATCGGCACCAAAGCCGGCCTCGGTAATGGCGACATCGCCAAAACGCATAGCCATACGCGTGGCCATGATGGAGTTGCAGCCGTGGGCGATATTTGCGAAGGGACCGCCGTGGACAAACGCGGGCGTACCCTCGAGCGTCTGCACCAGATTGGGCTTGAGCGCATCCTTGAGTAGTGCGGCCATAGCTCCCTGGGCCTTAAGGTCGCGTGCGCGGACGGGCTCGCCGGCAAAGCTGTAGCCGACGACAATCTCACCCAAGCGTTCCTTGAGGTCGCTGATGCTCGTAGACAGGCACAGGATTGCCATGACCTCGGAGGCGACGGTGATATCGAAGCCATCCTCGCGCGGCACGCCCTGGGCCTTACCGCCAATGCCGTCGATGACGTGGCGCAGCTGACGGTCGTTCATATCGACGACGCGCTTCCAAGTGATGCGCTTAACGTCAATACCGAGCTGGTTGCCCTGCTGGATGTGGTTATCAAGCATGGCGGCCAGCAGGTTGTTGGCAGCACCGATAGCGTGGAAGTCGCCGGTAAAGTGCAGGTTGATGTCCTCCATGGGGATCACCTGAGCCCAGCCGCCACCGGCAGCACCGCCCTTAACGCCAAAGACGGGGCCGAGCGAAGGCTCGCGCAGGGCCACGGCGCTCTTGACGCCGCGGCGACGCAGGCCATCGGCCAGACCGATGGTCGTGGTGGTCTTGCCCTCGCCCGCAGGCGTTGGGTTGATAGCGGTCACGAGAACGAGCTTGGCCTGGTGATCAGTCGGCTCGTTGAGCAGTGAATAGTCGACCTTAGCCTTGTCGAAGCCGTACGGAATAAGGTGCTTAACGTCGACGCCGGCGTTCTTGGCCACCTCGGTAATGGGCAGCGGCGTGACAGAACGTGCGATTTCGATGTCAGTAGGCATGGGCGGTCCTTTCGTTACCGAATGAGAAAAAGACCAATTCAGCATAGCACGGGCGCGCAATAGTAAAACGCCCATAACCGATGAACGGCGATATGTTTACCCGATGCCCAGCGATAGCCCAACAGCCCGCCAAAATAAAGCGCCCTAAACGGTAGGTTCAATCCCCAGGTGCTCAAAGGTGCGAAGGGTTGCCTGACGGCCCTGCGGCGTACGAATCATCAACCCGCACTGCAGCAAATAGGGCTCATAGACATCCTCGAGCGTGCCCGGGTCCTCGCCCACCGCGCTGGCAAGGGTCGTAAGTCCCACGGCACGACCGGAGAACGTCTTGGCGAGCGTCTCCAAAATGCGAATATCCATCCAGTCCAGGCCGAGCTCGTCGATCTCAAAGAACTCGAGTGCCTGACGGCAGATATCGAGCTCGATGGGGCCGTTGCCGCGCACCTGCGCATAGTCGCGCACGCGCTTGAGCAGGCGGTTGGCAAGACGTGGCGTGCCGCGCGAACGCGAGCCGATCTCGAGTGCACTGGGGTGGTCGATCGTCACGCCCAGGATGGTTGCCGAACGCGTCACAATCTGGGCGAGCTCCTCGACCGTGTAGTAATCCAGGCGATATGAAATGCCAAAGCGGTCGCGCAACGGGCCGGTCAACATGCCCGAGCGGGTCGTTGCCGCTACCAGCGTAAACTTGGGGATATCCAGGCGAATCGAGCGCGCCGCCGGACCCTTGCCAATCACGATATCGAGGGCAAAGTCCTCCATCGCGGGGTACAGGACCTCCTCGACCGAACGGTTAAGGCGGTGGATCTCGTCGATAAACAGCACATCACCCGGCTGCAAGTTAGTAAGGATGGCCGCCAGGTCGCCGGTGCGCGCGATGGCCGGACCACTCGTCGTCTTGATCTGAGCGCCCAGCTCGTTGGCGATAACGGTGGCCAGCGTGGTCTTGCCCAGGCCCGGAGGACCCGAGAAGATCACGTGGTCGAGCGTCTCGCCGCGGCTCTGCGCTGCCTCGATGAGCACGCGAAGGCTCTGCTTGATATGCTCCTGACCGCAGTAGTCATCCAAGCGCTGGGGGCGCAAAGTGCGGTCGACATCGAGGTCCTCGGCCGTCAGCTCCGAGCCCACCATGCGCTCGCCGTGCGCCATGGATGCCGCCGGCGAGTTGCCGGGCGTCGCCCACAGGTCCTGAGAGTCATCGGCTTCCCACATCACGCATCCATTCCGAGTCGCTTAAGCGCCGCGCCGAGCAGATCCTCGACACGCATATCCTGCCCATCATACCCGCTCAGGGCAACATCGGTCTCCTGCGGGCTAAAGCCCATGGAAAGGAGTGCCGCACGGGCATCATCAATCGCCGAAGGAGCGGCGGCGGGAACCGGCATCGCAACCTGGCCGGGAATCACGTCGACCGGCACAAAGCCCTTATCCTTGGCAAAGGTGCTCTTGAGTTCCAGGATCAGGCGCTGAGCTGTCTTTTTGCCCACACCGGGTACCTTGGCCATGCCCTTGTCGTCCTCGGCCATCACCAGCGAATACAGCTGCCCCACGGTATAGGTGGAAAGCACGGCGAGCGCCAAGCGCGGGCCAACGCCCGAGACGGACACGAGCCGGTCGAACATCGTGCGCTCATCCTTTGAGGAAAAACCGAAAAGTGTCATGGCGTCCTCGCGCACCTGCATACGCGTGTAGAGGCGGACCTCGCCGCCGGGCGTCGGCAACGTGGCCGCAGTGCTGCCCGAGATGCCGAGCTCAAAGCCAACGCCCGACACATCGACGACAGCAGAACTCATCGTGGACTCGACAAGCGTTCCGTGGAGCTGGGAAATCATCAGTATCCGGTTCCTCTCTGTTGATAGAACTCGCCACCGGTGAGGGCGCGGGTGCGGCTGAGGTTTACGTGGCATATGGCGCAAGCCAGGGCATCGGCGGCATGGTCGGGATGCGGGTCGTGGTCGAGCTGCGTGAGCGTGCGTACCATGTAGGCGACCTGCCGCTTGTCCGCGGCGCCGGTGCCCACCACAGCCTGTTTGATCTGCATGGGAGTGTACTCGCCAATCTCGAGCGCGCACTCCGAAAGCGCCACGAGCGCAGCACCGCGGGCATGCGCCGTAGGGATGGCCGAACGAACGTTGGCGCCAAAGTAGATGCTCTCGACAGCAGCCGTGTCGGGTCGATAACGCTCGACGACATCCTTAAGGTCATGGGCGATATGCGACAGGCGCACCGCGAGCGGACTTCCGGCACTGGTCTCGATGCAGCCGTAGGCACGGCAGCGAACCTCGCCACGCCGCTCCTCGATAATCCCCCAACCCGTATGAGCCAAACCGGGGTCAATGCCCAAGATAACCAAGCCAACCTCCCCTCGCCACAAGCACAGCGCAAGACAAGGCCCCGCGCATCATTCACGAACGTCTGTTCTAGAATAACACAACGCAAGCCCTATAAGTCAGCCGAGATCGAATTGTAGGTTGAGCATACGCAAGCGAGCGCCCGCCAGAGCGAGCAAGGTGCCTTGAAAGAGGAGGGCATTGACCTGGCGGTCATGCCCGACGATTGAAAGGCAGATCGCCGCTCTGGCGGGCGCGCAGCGACCTAGTTCTGCGAGAAGAACGGGAACTGCCTCGGGTCCACCGGCGGGTGCGGCATCGGTCCGCCCTGGGGCCCGCCCTGCGGGCCGCCCTGACCGCCCATCATCTTATCGATGGCGTCCTGGACCTCGCCCTCAAACTTCTTCATGCCCTCATGCAAACGACGCTGGCCGTCCTCGGAGCGCAGCTCCTCCATCTGCTCGGGCGAAATACCCAACAGGTCACCCAGTATGCCCATCATCTCACCACGCATGCGCTCGCTTGTATCCTCGTCAGCAAAGCGGTTCACCTCGGCGCGCGCCAGCGCATCGACCGTCATGCGTTCCTTGCCGCTCAGTCCCAGGTCGGACCACGCGAGCATATACGGCCAGGAGCGCTCGGCAAACGAACGGGCCGAGACGATCGGCGCCGTCGGCAACGTGCGGCGGGCAGCCTCACCCTGTCGAACGAGCATCAGCAGCAGCGAGCAAGCCTCAGGCTTGCCAGCGGCCATCGGGATGTCGTCGAAAGATCGATTGCGGTCCACATGCGCCTCGAGCGCGCCATCGACCTCACCCGGCTCAAGCACGCCGAGCAGCTGTGCCGCGCGGTCGAGCATATCGACCGGACCGTCGAGCGTCGAGAGCGCCTGCGCCAGCACTCGCTCCATGCAGTCTTCCACCGCGTTGAGCGTCACGAGCTCTTGGGGCACCACGGCAGACGTGCGGTTGCGCACACGCGCCACAAACTCAAGCGTCGACAGGTACACATCGCCAAAGGGCGCGTAATCGCCCTGGTAGCCGCCGCAAAGCGCCGGCGCCGCCAGCGCGTATTCGGTTTTGGACAGCGGGCTCAGCGCCATCGCACCCAGCTC
>CABUZD010000046.1 GCA_902495945.1 uncultured Collinsella sp. | reverse complement strand
TGACGCCTGCTGCTCCAATGTTTTTATCCCTTTTGTTTGGCCAACGCCCAAACAATGCCGTCACGACGCGACGTGCCACTGCCTTCACAAATTCACGGTGCCCCAGCGCGCTAAGACAATCGCCACAAGCGACTTTTCAGCCGATAAAACAGCGCCGTCGTCAACGTCAGCACCGCCAACATGCCTGCGAATACAATCGCCGGTGTCCATCGATCATATGCGAGCCCGTAAACCAATTGGCCAATAGGCGTTGCACAGGAAAGCGTCATATAAACGAGTGCCAGCACTTTTCCGCAGAATTCCTTTGGCGCTGACCGCTGAACAAATGAAACGATTTCGACCGATGTAATGCTTGCCCACGCCATGACCCATGCCGAGCCGGCCGCAAGCGCGGCAAACGCTAATTCATCAGGACCGCTCAGTAGCGTGACAATAATCGGCACGACTCCAAAACAGATCATCGCAACATATCGACATATGCCCTTGAAGGAAAAACGATGCGGCCAAATACCGACCAAACCACTGCCGACAAGACCACCTAAGCCCATAGCCACCTCAATAATCCCAACAAAGGATGACTGCATTCCGAGATGCTTTGCAACAATAACGGGAGCACCAATCGTTAACCCAACTAACGCAAGGTTCAAAATAGCTGCAAGCAAAAACACAACGAGCAATGATGCGTTTTGAAACAGGTACCGAATCGACTCCCGAAAATCGTTTCGGCGTGTCGTACGAGTCGCGCCGTCTCCCATCGTTTCAGATGAGGCATTTTGCTTGAGTGCGCCCCCGAACAGCAGGGCTGAAATCGTAAACGTCAACGCCGCGGTTTCGCATAGAGTATCGATACCAAAGCACCCATAGACTGCCGTCCCGACTACAGGCCCCAAGATATTGCTCATCATGATTATCTGCGAGACCAACGCAGTGGCACGCTCAACCTTTTCTTGGCCCGTCATGCGCACCGCCTCAATTTGAAGCATCGGTTTCAGCAGCGATTGGATGCCATATTGGACGCAAAGCATTGCTGCCACGACAACCGCAAGAGGCAGCGAACGCTTCATGGGGATAACCAGCAGTGATGCAGCCATCAGAACAATGCCGAGCACCACAAGAACCCCGCGATGTCTCCCGCGATCCGCCAAGATTCCGCCAGCCGGAGTCGCAAGCACGCCCGGCACGAACGCTATCGCCGCGACAGCACCATATAACGTTGATGAGCCGCTGCAGTCGAACAAGTAAAGCGGGCACGCAAAGCACAGTGCCGACAACATCGAATACGCGCACAGCTGTGCAACAAGAAGACCGAAAAGCCTGATAGATCGCACTGTTTTTTGCGCCAACGAGACATTGCTCCTCCGCATTCCAGCCATAAGCCTGCCCCCTATACATACCATTAGTATGTATTTAATGACTTGAAAAGGGCAGCCGTGGCTACCCTTACAAATCAATTACATACCGTCAGTATCTATATTACCACCCAGCACGGTTCCATACGTCCCAAATCTGAGCCGTTGTCTGAAGCACTTCATTACCCAAATCGAGCCCCACCGCGGCCGCCATCTGCGCTAAACATTGCGCGCGAGCGAGCATTCGATCCTTGGTCTCGAGCGGACGGAACAGCGGCAGCAGCCAAAGATTCGCCAACAACGATACGGCCTCAGCCGCTTCGCGCGGGCATTTGCACGCAATGGAGCCGTCGGCGATGCCCTCCTCGATCACTGGCAAGAGACAGCCATCGGCCGACTCGTCGAACGAGCCCTGGTACTGCATCGCCAGTAGACGCGAGCTTTTTACCGGATCTGCCGCAGGATGCATGCGTGCCCATAGCTCAATTTGCGGAACGACAGACTCGGGCGCGTACAGTCGCTTGAGCTTTTGGGCTCCGGTCATATTGCCGATACCAAGCGTTGATCGACGTTGCTCAACAATCGGAGCCATTGCCCGATTAAATGCGGCGTTGAAAATCTCCTCTTTGCTCTTAAAGTGATGATAGACAGCGCCCTTGGTCATGCCATCGAGGCGGTCGACGATATCTTGAATGCTCGTCCCCTCATAACCCTGTGCGCAGAATAGCTCCAGCGCCGCGTCGAGAATCTTCGCGACCGTCTCCTCGGGATATTTATTACGCCCCATAATCTGTCCATCCGCAACGCAAGTCTTGTGCCTCATTGCAGTATTTTAACGTTGCGGATGGCAGGCGGTCGATGCTACACCGCGGCGGGGCCGTGTTCGCCGGTGCGGATGCGGATAACTTCCTCGACCGGCTCGACCCAGATCTTGCCGTCTCCAACGGCACCGGTGCGAGCAGCATTGCAGATAATCTCGACAATTCCGTCGACATGCTCATCGGCGCAAATGAGCGTGAACTGCACCTTAGGAATCGTGTTGACAAGCAACTCGTTGCCGCGCACATATTCCTTCCAGCCATGCTGCGCACCGCAGCCCTGCACCTGGTTGATAGTCATACCGCGAACATCAGCAGCAAACAGCGCGTCTTTAAGAACCTCAAGCTTCTCGGCGCGAACGACCGCCGTAATCTTCTTCATAGTGAATTCCTCTCAATAATCAACGTATCCCTTTACATGAGACGCGGGTTTCCCAGGTGCCGCAAACCAACCTCAGAGATCATAAAAATTCAACTGACTGGTCTTAGCAGGTTTCCCAGGTGCCGCAGATTGCCGTGAAAGAGGAGCGAAGCGTACTTAAGTACGTGAGCGACGATTGAACGGCAAGGTGCGGTGCTTGGGGAAGCTGCTAATCGAGCCCGGAGAACGAAGGATAGGCGCTCTCACCGTGTTGACTCGCATCCAGGCCCAGCGCCTCGTCGGCCTCGTCCACGCGCAGGCTGCCGTGGAACAGCGCCTTGACCACCGCGGCGATCACCAAGTCGAGCACCAGCACAATAGCGACCGTCACCACAATGCCCAAAATCTGCGAGATGAGCAGCGACACGTCGCCCGTGTAGAACAGGCCGCCCTTGCCGGTCCACGAAAGCTCCGGCACGCAAAACAGGCCCGTGAGCACGCCGCCCAGAATGCCGCCGATGCCGTGGCAACCGAACGCGTCGAGCGCGTCGTCGTAGCCAAACTTGGTCTTAAGATGGCTGATAGCCAGGTAGCAGACAGGCGATACGATCAGGCCCATGACCAGCGCCGCCCACGGCTCGACAAAGCCCGCGCCCGGCGTGACCACCACGAGGCCCGCAACCAGACCGGTGCTGGCGCCCACCAGCGTGGGGCGACTGGTGTGCACACGCTCGACGGCAAGCCACGAGACCATGCCCGCCGCGCTGGCCGTCACGCTGTTGAGGATGGCGAGCGCCGCCACGGCGTCGGCCTTAAACTCGCTGCCGCCGTTAAAGCCAAACCAGCCAAACCAAAGCAGGCCGGCGCCCAGCGCCACAAACGGCACGTTATGCGGACGGTAGCTCACCATGCCAAAGCCACGACGGCGGCCGAGCATTAAGCAGAGAATCAGGCCCGTAAGACCGGACGAAATGTGCACCACGTCGCCGCCGGCAAAGTCGAGTGCGCCGATGATGTCACCGATAAAGGAGCCCTCGCCGCCCCAGACCATGTGGGCAAGCGGCGCATAGACCACGAGCAGCCAAATTCCCAGGAAGGCCGCCATAGCGCCAAACTTAACGCGGCCGGCCAGGCTGCCCGTGACGATAGCGGCAGTGATCATGGCAAACGCCATCTGGAAGGCGATGTTGATGATCTGAGGATAGACGGCACCGTCCGCGGCATTGCCCTCGGCCGCCCGCAGCACCTGACCGAGCACCGGCAGGCACAGCAGCTGGTCAAGGCCTCCAATAAACGGGCTGGAACCGTCGCCGCCGTAAGCCAGCGACCAGCCAGCAACAATCCACAGCACACCAACCAGGCCAATGGCGCCAAAGCACATGAGCATGGTGTTGATGACATTTTTGCGCCTGGACAGGCCGCCATAGAAAAACGCCAGACCCGGTGTCATTAAAAACACGAGCATGGTGCAGATGAGCATAAACGTTGTCGATCCCGTATCGTACATTCGCTCCCCCTTGGTCGCATGAACGTTGTCGGCGCCCATGATGCGGTCGAGGGGCAACTGGTGTAGACCAGATACGGCGTTGTTAAACGCTGCGTTGTCGAATGGAAACGGTGCCGCAATCTTGGAAACGGCGCGGCAACGGGCGCGAAACGAACGGGAAATACGCGAGCAAAGAAGCCGTGAGCGCGCCCGTCCCGGCTAGCGGCGAAACAGCTCGCGGGCGCGGTCGCGGAGATTAGTTGCTCGAATGACACCTTCGTAGCGATTGATGCGCAGACGCGGGAAGGCATTGAAAAAGCGCAGGTCGCGGCGGCTGAGCGACACGCTCGGCACCGGACGGCTCATGCGCTTGCCGGCAAGGCGGCGACTGAGCGACGGACGCGGCATGCTCGGCGCGGCATCGGCCACGCGGCGGGCGGCAAGTGCCAGGCCGCGAGCACCATCCGAGATAAATGTCGGCATCGAAGCCTTCTCGCGCAGGGCATCGAGCGTCGCGTCGCCCAGCTCCGCCAGCCACGCGTTAACGGCACGGCTGCGGATATGCGTCTGTGCCACCGAGTCGATCGCCGAATCGGGAATACGTTCGAGCATGGAGTCGGACGCATCGGCGAGCGACTCGTTGATGCGGTCGGCAAGGTCGGCCCGGACGCGCTCCAGCTGATCGGACAGACGCCGCCAGCTCGCCAACGAGCATGCCGCGTCGACCATCATCGCGACCGCGACGATAAAGGCGGACAGCCGCACAATCAGCACTGGCAGATGGCCAAGCAGCCCCAGCAATGCCGGCTCCACTAAACGACAAATGCACAACGCACCCAAGCCAAACACGCATGCCCAGTACAGACAGATGCGTCCGTGCAGGTTAAACGGCAGGTGCGAATAGTCCCAAAAGCGAGCGCCCGTTGTTTTTTCCAGCAGCGCGCCTACGCTGTACTCAATCACGCTGCATACGAGCGCCGCGGCGACAAACTGGCTCGAGGCATCCGAAATCCCGCGCAACAGCAGCCAGCAGGCAATGCCGCCCACACCATAGATAGGACAACACGGCCCCAGCAAAAAGCCGCTGTTGGCAAAGCGTCCGTGGTTGAGCATGGCGCAGACTGTCGATTCCCATGCCCAACCGCAAAAACCGTAGAAGGCAAACGAGAGCACCAGCGCCGAGAGCGGACAGGCGGCAAGCGTCGCGCCGCCAAAAGCCATAGCAATCGCGGTTCCCACCGTCTACCCCCTCCTCTTTTCGCTCGATTCGCTGCTCACGCCATCGCCCGCCTCGTCCTTGCGCCGCAGACGACCGGCAACCGTCTCGTGAAGCGCGCACCACTTATCCGCCAGGCACACAATCCAGGCCTCACGACACGTCGGCGGCACTGGCACCAGCGGAAACATATGGCGCGCGATGATATTCCGCTCGCGCGGCGTCAACTCAAAATCTTCCTCGGCACGCGCCAGGGCAAAAAACGGATGTCGAAATCCGTGCAGGCGATGGCTCGGATCGGGGTCGTGCCAATCGTAGAGAAAATAATCGTGCAGCAGGGCCCCGCGCAGCAGCGAGGCGCGATCGACCGAAATACCAACGCGGCCCAGGCGCTCGGCAAAGGACAGACTCGCCCGCGCCACCGAGGTCACATGCGTATAGACCGTCACGTCGCCATGCTGGATAAACTCGTGGGTCAGGTCCAAGCGGCCCGCCTGGGCCAGCTGGCGGGCGGCATAGTCGACCTCGTGCGCGATTTTTTCGGCACGAACGGCATCGGACATGCTGCCTCCTTCCAGCGACTCACGGCGACAAGCCACGGCCTGTGCACAATCGATAAAAACATCATGGAACATATCAGTATGGCATCGGACAAAACGTTTTGCCCCACCAGTTGGCGAATTACCGCGCCGCCGTCACATATCAAACGCCAAAATGTGCGAGACTGTCTTGTGCAATTGTGCCGGCCAAGGGAGCGCCGGCGCACGATTCGCATGGAGTAACCCACAACGATGCTGCTTACGCAAACGACAACGCCCGAGGACGTCAAGGCTCTCGACCGCGCCGAGCTTCCGCTGCTCTGCGGCGAGATCCGTCAGGCAATCCTCGAAAGCTCCGCCGCCGTCGGCGGGCACGTTGCCCCCAACTTGGGCGTCGTTGAGCTTACGGTTGCGCTTCATCGCGTGTTTAACTCCCCCATCGACAAGATTGTCTTTGACGTTTCGCACCAGACCTACGCCCACAAGGCGCTGACGGGGCGCGCGTACACTTATATCGATCCGGAGCGTTATGGTGAGGCTTCTGGCTTTGCCAATCCCGACGAGTCCGAGCACGACCTGTTCGCCATGGGCCATACCTCCACGTCGGTGAGCCTGGGCTGCGGCCTTGCCCACGCGCGCGACCTGGCGGGTGACGCGTATAACGTCATCGCCATCATTGGCGACGGCTCGCTTTCGGGCGGCTTGGCGTTTGAGGGCTTCAACAATGCCGCCGAGCTCGATAGCAACCTGATCATCATCGTCAACGATAACGACCAGTCCATTGCCGAGAACCATGGTGGCCTCTATCGCAATCTGGCCGAGCTGCGCGCCAGCAACGGCACCTGTAAGCGCAACGTTTTCCGCGCGATGGGGCTCGACTACCGCTATCTGGACGCCGGTAACGATGTGTTAGCCCTCGTCGACGCGCTGCAGGAACTGCGCGATATCGATCATCCCATTGTGCTGCACGTCTCGACCGCCAAGGGCAAGGGCTTTGAGCCGGCCCAGAGCGACCCCGAGCGCTGGCACCACGTTGGTCCGTTTGACATGGCGACTGGGCGCAAGCTCTGCCCGGGCCATCCGAGCGAGCCTGCGCCGCGCACCTATGCCGACATTACGGGCGAGGCGCTCAGCGCCGCCATCGGGCGCGATCCGCAGGTCGTGGGCATCACGGCCGCCACGCCCTACATCATGGGCTTTACACCTGAGCTTCGCGCTGCCGCCGGCAAACAGTTCGTCGATGTGGGCATTGCCGAGGAGCACGCCGTGACCTTTGCCACCGCGCTTGCGCGCTCGGGCGCCAAGCCAGTCTTTGGTGTGTACGGCACGTTTTTGCAGCGCGCCTACGACGAGCTGTGGCACGATCTGTGCCTCAACGACGCCCCCGCAACCATTCTAGTGTTTGGCGCGTCGATCTTTGGCACCACGTCCGAGACGCACCTCTCGTTCTTTGATATTTCCATGCTGGGCGGACTTCCCAACATGCGCTACCTGGCACCGGCCTGCATGGAGGAATATCTGTCCATGCTGAGCTGGTCACTCGACCACCGCGAGCATCCCGCGGCGATCCGCGTGCCCGGCATTGGCCTGGTGAGCCGCCCCGATTTGGCGCCCGCCGAGGACACCGACTACAGCGCCGTTCGCTACAACGTCGTACGTCAGGGCCGCAACGTAGCCGTGCTCGCGCTTGGCGATTTCTTTGAGCTGGGCGAGCACGTGGCAAACCGCTTGGCCGCCGAGTACGGCATCGAGGCCACGCTCGTCAACCCGCGCTATGCAACCGAGCTCGACCGCGAGTTCCTCGACAGCCTTGCCGCCGAGCATCGCGTTGTCGTCACCCTCGAGGACGGCATCTTGGACGGTGGCTGGGGCGAGCGCGTCGCGTGCTATCTGGCCTGCACGCCTGTGCGCACGCGCACCTTCGGCATCGCCAAGGGCTTCCCCGACCGCTACGACCCCAACGAGCTGCTCGCTCAGAACGGCATGACGGTCGAGAACATGGCCGCCGAAGCGGTACGCCTGCTGAACGAGTAGAAAAACCTCCGCAAGGGAAGCGCCCCTGCGGAGGTTTTTGTTTTCACGACGCGATTATCTCAATCTGTAACATCTAGGGCCCGAATTCCCGTCTAACTGTTACAGATCTAGACAAGACGTCTTAGTCCCTGACCTTTGTCTCAATCTGTAACAGATAGAGACCTTTTGGCCGTCCAGTTGTTACAGATTGAGACATTCGAATTCCCCTGAAGAGAAAATCTCGATCTGTAACAGTTACTCGGCAAAAACGACTGCAGATGTTACAGATCGAGACAAAGCAGCAAGGCAATTAGCGGTAGCTGTTCTTGAGGATTTCGACGACGTCGGGGCCGGTCAGCGTTACGGGGTCGTGGCTAAATAGGACGCCGTTGGTCGTCAGAGCGTTGTGCGCGATGGCCGGCAGCTCTTCGACCGTAATCCCCCACTCGCTCATGGCGAGGTCTGCCACATGGCAAGCCTCCATTAGGCGCGTGAGCTCAATCACAAAATCGTGCGGGTCATCCGCGGCGGCATTGCCCATCAGACGCGCCATGTCGATATAGCGCTCGGGTGCGGCACCATGATCGATCATCCACGTGTGATAGGCACGGGCGATCATAATGAGACCGGCGCCGTGCGGCAGGTCGTGATGATGCGCGCTCATGCCATGTTCAAGACCATGCGAGCCCGTGGTGCCAGAGGCATCCATGGCATAACCGCCGAGCGTGTTGGCAAACGCAAGGCTCGAGCGCGCCTCCAGGTCATCGCCATTATTGACGCACGCAGGCAGCACCGCGGCGGCACGGCGGATGCCTTCGCGGCAAACCATGTCACCCATGGGCATGTTGGTATTTGAGATGTAGCACTCAACGCAATGGAACAGGGCGTCGAATCCCTGATAGGCGGTCAGACGCGCCGGGACGCTCACCATGAGCTCGGGATCGACGACCGAAAGCACTGGAAACAGACGCGGATCGCCCAGACGAAGCTTCTCATCATTGTCCTCGCAGGACAGGACACCGCCCGCATCGACCTCGGAGCCGGTACCCGCCGTGGTGGTCACGCAAACAAGCGGCAGCGGATCGTTAGGGATGGACAGGCCGAGCGCAGTGCCACCATTCACAAAGTCCCAGATGTCACCGGGGCACTCGTTGCCCTCGGCATCGGTGTGCGGGTTGGCCGCCACCGCGCAGATGCCCTTGCTGCCGTCCATGACCGAACCACCGCCGAGCGCCAGTATAAAATCACAGCCATGGGTACGCGCCATCCAGCCACCTGCGTTGACGGTCTCGCGCAGGGGATTGGGCTCAATGCGATCGAACAACTCGTGCGCCACGCCGGCGCGATCGAGCTCGGCCTCCACGCGTCCCAGGTATCCAAAGCGCTTGACCGAGTTGCCACCCGTGGTAACGATGAGCGCTTTGGTGCCGGGCAGCTTCTGCGCGCCCAGCTCGCCCAATTTGCCCGCGCCAAACAACACCTTGGTCGGTGCGAAAAACGAATAACCGTTCATACGCGATCTCCTTACTTATATATGTGTCGCGTTGCCGCCATTATAGCGACCGCCGCGAGCGATCATGCCGTCGGCAAAACGCTATCTCAGCCGTAATAATCGACGTTTCCCCAGGTAAAACCTACCAAAATAAACCTGTCCCTTTTTGGTAGGTACAATAACCCATAAGGTAAGTATGTTTCTGAGTTATTTCGTGTTGACCCATTTGAGCGCGATAGGGTATAACTCTACTCAACCGCTAGGGATTTTATTGAGAAAGGTGTTCTACCATGAGCAAGAACCTCTCCCAGCAGGTCGTTCTCGACCGCCGCGGCTTCGTTGCCGCCACCTTCGCAACCGTCGCCGGCCTTGGTCTTGCCGGCTGCTCCGACACCAGCGCCGAGGCCGACAAGGGTTCCGCCGCCGGCTCCTCCAAGGGCTCCGAGGATACCGAGGTTTCCGCCACGCTCGATGCCAAGGCATTCGACAAGCTCGTCAACGACGGCCCCAAGGCCGATGACGACGCCATCGACGCCAGCACCTGGGCGACGGCCGTCAAGGACGCCGGGGTCTTTAAGATCGGTGGCGTTCAGACTTCCACGCTCTTCTCCCTCCTCAACGAGAAGGACGGTCAGACCCGCGGCTTCGACGCCGGTATCGCACAGCTCCTGTCTAACTACATTCTGGGCGAGAACAAGGTCGAAATCACCCAGGTGACCTCGGACACGCGCGAGTCCGTCCTGCAGAACGGCCAGGTCGACGCTGTCTTTGCCACCTACACCATCACTGACGAGCGCAAGAAGCTCGTATCCTTTGCCGGTCCCTACTACTACACCCAGCAGGCCATCCTGGTGCTCGCCGACAACGACGACATCAAGAGCGTCGACGACCTGGCCGACAAGAACGTCGCCGTCCAGTCCGGCTCCAACGGCCCCGCCATCCTGGAGGAGTTCGCTCCCAAGGCCAGCCAGCAGGAGTTCAAGACCGACGAGGAGGCTCGTCAGGCCCTCCAGCAGGGTCGCGTTGACGCCTACGTCATCGATAACAACATGCAGCAGAGCGCCCTGGTCCGCGAGCCCGGTAAATACAAGATCGCCGGCAAGCCCTTCGGCAGCAAGGAGCCCTATGGCATCGGTCTACCGCTCGATTCCGACGGCGTCGCCTTTGTCAACGACTTCCTTAAGAAGATCGAGGACGATGGCACCTGGACCGAGCTGTGGCAGATCTGCATCGGCGACCGTACGGGCGACACCAATGTTCCCGAGCTGCCCGAGATCGGCGCCTAGGCAGCGAGCCTGGTAACGGCCGCAACGAAACCATATGGAAACGCATGATGCGCTTTATTGCGGTAAACTGTTTCCTCACTGAGTTGTCGGGGCTTCCGTACACACGGGAGCCCCTTTCCTTATCGGCGGGAGGTCCGCATGAGTCTCTCCGAGCTCTGGTCGCTCTATGGCCAGAACTATATCGACGCGCTGCTAGCAACCTGGGGCATGACGCTTGAGTCGTTTGCCATCGCCATGGTGCTGGCCGTCGCCGTCACCGTGATGCGCGTGTCGCCGCTCAAGCCGCTGCGCGTCTTTGGCGACCTGTATGTCCAGGTCTTCCGTAACATCCCCGGCATCGCGCTGCTCATCATCGTCGTCTATGCGCTGCCGCCGCTTAAGGTCGTTCTGCCCTACCGCACCTGCGTTATCGTCGCCACGGTCCTTTTGGGCTCGGCCTTTGGCTCCGAGAACTTTATGAGCGGCATCAACACCGTCGGCGTCGGCCAGGTCGAAGCCGCCCGCTCGCTGGGCATGAGCTTCAGCCGTATCCTCGCCAAGATCGTGATTCCGCAGGCGCTGCGCTCGAGCGTGCTGCCCATGACCAACCTCTTTATCGCCGTCATGCTCACCACCGCGCTCGGCAGCCAGGTGCCGTTGCAACCGCAGGAGCTCACCGGCGTGGTGAGCTATATCAACACGCGCTCGCTCGGCGGCGTCGCCGCGTTCTTTATCTCGGCGCTCGGCTACCTGGGCACTGCCTTTGTGGTGAGCCACATTGGCAACTACATTGATAAGAAGGTGAGGATCCTCCGATGAGCAAGCACTCCACCTCCGCGCTCACCATGCGCGATGCGCTCTACGAGGCTCCCGGCCCCAAGATGCGCGCCAAGATTCGCATCGGCACCGCCATCTCGCTTGTTGCCGTCGCCGCGCTTGTCGTCCTCGTGTTGCAGCGCTTTTATGTGACCGGCCAGCTTTCGGTTCACTATTGGTATTTCTTTACGCACCTCACCACCTGGAAGTTCCTGCTTGCCGGCTTTGAGGGCACCGTTAAAGTCGCACTCACCGCTGGCGCCGTCGCGCTGGTGCTGGGCTTAGCCCTTATGCTCGGCCGTACCAGCGACATTAAGCCGCTGCAGCTGGTCTGCCGCGTGCTCACCGATTTCTTCCGCGGCGTACCGAGCCTGCTGTTCATCTACTTCTTCTTTTTGGTGCTGCCCCAGTACAAGATCGCGCTGCCGTCGTTTTGGAT
>CABUZD010000045.1 GCA_902495945.1 uncultured Collinsella sp. | reverse complement strand
GTTAAGTTTATCGCGAGTTCCGCACGAACAGGAGGCCACTTAATGTGGCCTCCGTCGTGAGCAGGACTGTAGAGCAGGAAACTTAACCCCCACACCCCTCACGCGGCGGGCAAGCCCTCCCTTGTACTCCATCTCACTAAAGTGTATGATTCTGAACGTTACATGACTCACTTTACCTAACTAAAGTGCCATCAAGGGGGAATACCATGAATACCGATATGTCTCGTCGTCAGTTTGTTGGTCTAGCCGGCTCGCTCGCTACGGTGCTTGGCCTTGGTCTTGTCGGTTGCGGCGGTGGTGCCGGCAAGGGCTCCGCTGCCGGTTCTGCTGCAGCCAAGGACGTGAAGGGCGCTGCGGAGTCCAAGAAGCTCGTGGTGGGCTTTGATAAGTCCTATCCTCCGTACGGCTTTGTGGGCGACGATGGCGAGTACACCGGCTTTGATCTCGATTTGGCCAAGGCTGTTGCCGATAAGCAGGGCTGGGAGGTCAAATACGAGGCCATCGATTGGGATGCCAAGGACACGCTGCTCAACTCCGGCGCCATCAACTGCATCTGGAACGGCTTTACCATGGAGGGTCGCGAGGACGACTACACGTTCTCCGAGCCGTACATGCTCAACGAGCAGGTGCTGGTGGTAAAGAAGGATGCGGGCATCAAAGGCTGGGACGATCTTGCCGGCAAGACCGTGATTACCCAGACCGATTCCGCTGCGCAGGATGTACTCGAGGGTGACCAGAAGGATCTGGCGGCGACGTTTGCCACGCTCGACACGATCGGCGAGTACAACACGGCCTTTATGCAGCTCGAGAGCGGCGCGGTCGATGCCGTGGCTTGCGACCTTTCGATTGCCCAGTATCAGCTTGCCGCCAAGCCCGATGCCTATACGCAGCTTGATGAGCCGCTGTCCAGCGAGCACTACGCCGTCGGCTTTAAGAAGGGCGACACCAAGTCGGCCGACGCCGTGACCGAGTCGCTCAAGGCACTCTATGAGGACGGCACGGTCAAGGACCTGTGCGATAAGTATTCAAGCTATGGTCTATCTTTCGATAATTGGGTGCTCAAGTAATGTCTATTCAGGTCATGATGCAGATGCTTGGCCAGGGATTCTTGGTCAGTTTGCAGTTGTTTGTGCTGACACTGCTGGGGTCGATTCCGCTGGGAATCCCCGTGGCGTTTATGCGCATGAGCAAAATCGCGCCGCTTCGCTGGATTGCGCGCATCTACATTTCGGTCATGCGCGGCACGCCGCTCATGCTGCAGATGTTTGCCATCTACTTTGCCCCGTACTACGTGTTTGGCATTTCGCTCACGCCCGATTCCAAGTGGACGGCGTGCGTTGTGGCGTTCATCATCAACTATGCCGGCTATTTTGCCGAGATCTATCGTTCGGGCCTGCAGTCCATTCCGCGCGGTCAATACGAGGCTGCCGAGGTGCTGGGCTACTCGCGCATACAGACGTTTCTGTATATCGTGATGCCGCAGGTCGCCAAGCGTATTCTGCCGGCGATGGGCAACGAGATCATCACGCTGGTCAAGGACACGTCGCTGGCGTTTGCCATTGGCGTGGGTGAGATGTTCTCGACGGCCAAGGCGCTGGTCGCCTCGCAGGTGAGTATGGTGCCGTTTGCGATCGCGGCGCTGATCTACTGGATCTTTAACTTTGTGGTCGAGATGCTGCTGGGCGCCGCCGAAAAGAAGCTGGACTATTATCATGACTAACTCAGTGATGAAAATCGAAAGCGCGCGCAAGGCGTTTGGCGGCAATGAGGTGCTCAAGGATATTTCGCTTGAGGTGAAGCGTGGCGAGGTCGTGGCGATTATCGGGCCTTCAGGTGGCGGCAAGTCCACGCTGCTGCGCTGTGCCACGCTGCTCGAGACACTCGACGGAGGCTCGCTCTCATTTGGCGATCTTGCCGTCGCGACGGATGCGGGTTCGGGCGCGGTGTACGCAAAGGGCGATGTACCTAAACAGGCGCGCTCGCGGTTTGGTCTGGTGTTCCAGAACTACAATCTGTTCCCGCACTATACCGTGATGAAAAACATCATCGACGCGCCGATCCGCGTGCTTAAGCGCCCGCGCGAGCAGGCGGAAGCTCGTGCGCATGAATTGATTGCTCAGATGGGGCTTGTGGGCAACGAGAACAAGGTTCCGTGTGAGCTTTCGGGCGGTCAGCAGCAGCGCGTGAGTATTGCCCGCGCCTTGGCGCTCGACCCGGAGATCTTGTTCTTTGACGAGCCGACCTCGGCGCTCGATCCCGAGCTGACGGCTGAGGTGCTGCGTGTCATTAAGGACCTCGCTGCGCAGAACATGACGATGGTGATCGTGACCCACGCGATGCAGTTTGCGCGCGATGTTGCCGACCGTGTGGTCTTTATGGACGGCGGCCGCATTGTCGAGGAGGGGCCTGCCGAGCAGGTTATCGACCATCCGCGCGAGCAGCGCACGCGTGAGTTCTTGAGCCGCATAGAGGGATAGGCTCAGGTATTTACTCAACTATTAATTGAGGCGAAGCCGCCGCAGGTCTTACGGTCTGTGGCGGCTTTTTGTTTACATCGACGGGGTTCAATAATCGCCTCACAAGCCTGTCTCTTCCTCTCGCCGCCTGTATTCATACGTGCGCCGAAAGGTGTGCATGGACGGTCGCCCGTGAGGGTAGGGTGGTGGCATAGGACATTTGGAGGGTGAGTCGGCTCGGCTGCCGACCATGCTGCTCCCGGGATGGCACCGACCGCGAACTCTCCCCGTTGGCGTCGCGCATTGCGCGCGGCCCTGCAAGGAGGTCATCATGGGTGCTCCCAAGACCGGTAACGTAAGGAACGTGGTGCTCGTAGGCCAAGGCGGGGTGGGCAAGACTTCACTCGCCGAAGCCATGCTCCACCTTTCCGGCAAGACCGCCCGCCTGGGCGGCCACGACGGCACCAAGCCTACGCTCGACTATGACCCTGAAGAGGTCAAGCGTTCATTCTCCATCTCGACAACCATCGCGCCGATCGACTGGAAGGGCGCGCGCATCAATGTGCTCGATGCCCCGTGCTACCCCGATTTTATCGGCGACGCCTTTGCCGCGATGAGCGTCTGCGAGACGGCTCTGTTTGTGGTCGACGCCGAGGCCGGCCCGCAGCCTACGACGGTTAAGCTCTGGTATGCCGCCGAGGACCTGCGCCTGGCGCGTGCGGTGTTCGTAAACCGCCTGTCGCGCTCCGAGGCCAGCTTTGCGACCACGATGGACCTGCTGCAGGAGCGCTTTGGCACGCGCCTAGGCGCCGTGACCCTTCCCTGGGGCGAGGGCGAGGACTTTGACGGCATCATCGACCTGGTGCGCATGAAGGCACGCCACTGCAACGGCACCGAAGCCGTTGAGTCGGAGATTCCCGAGGAGTATCGTGCCCAGGCCGAGGAGGCCCATGACCATCTGTGCGAGTTGGTGGCCGAGGCCGACGATGAGCTGATGATGAAGTACTTGGAAGGCGAGGAGACGCTGACGCAGGAGGAGCTTGAAGGCCTGCTGTCGAAGGCGATTGCCGAGCGTATCTTTGTGCCGGTCTTTGCGGGCGATTGCATTAAGGAGCAGGGCGTCAACTCGCTGATGGACGACATCGCCACATACTTCCCGGCGCCGACGGACTACGGCGAGATGCCGCTCATCGACGGTGATTCGCTCAAAATCTCGAGTGACGATGACCGCCCGGTGGCGTTTGTGTTTAAGACCCTGGCCGATCAGCAGCAGGGTCGCATCAGCTTTATCAAGGTGCTGACGGGCACGCTTGAGCCGGGTCTTGAGCTGATCAACGCGCGTACCCGCAAGGGCGACCGTCTGGCTCACCTGTATGTGATGTGCGGCCGCGACATGACCGAGGTCGGTCACGCCTATGCCGGCGACATTATCGTGGCACCCAAGCTGGCGGCCGAGACGGGCGATACGCTCTCGATTACCGGCAAGGTCGAGGCTGCGGCGTTTAAGTTCCCCAACTCGCAGTACCGCATTGCCATCGAGGCCGAGAATCGCGGCGACGAAGAGAAGCTCTACACGTTTATCGAGAAGGCCTGCAAGGCCGATCCGACCATGAGCATCGACCGCGACGAGGAGACCGGCCAGACCATTATCTCCGCCGTTGGTGAGGCGCAGGTTTCGGTGTTGCTTAACCGTTTGGAGGATCGCACCAAGGTCGTGGCCAAGAGCGTGCCGATCCGCATTCCGTATCGCGAGACCATCCGCCGCACGGCGAGCGCCCAGGGTCGCCACAAGAAGCAGACCGGCGGTGCCGGCCAGTATGGCGACTGCTGGCTGCGCGTTGAGCCGCTCATTGGGCCCGACGGCACGAGCGACGGCTACGAGTTTGTGGATGAAGTCGTGGGTGGTCGCATCCCGCGCTCGCTCATCCCCGCCGTGGACAAGGGTGTCCAGGAGACCATGAAGGACGGTATTATTGCCGGCTATCCGCTCACGGGCATTCGCGTGGCTGTGTACGACGGCTCGTATCACAGCGTCGACTCCAACGAGATGGCGTTCCGCGCGGCGGCTCGCATCGGCCTGCGCAAGGCATGTGCCGATGCCGACCCAGTGGTGCTGGAGCCCATCGAGGAAATCACGGTGACTATCCCCGAGAGCTACGCCGGCGCCGTGATGGGTGACATCTCGGCATCGCGCGGTCGCGTGACGGGCATGGAGACCGATGAGCGCGGCGACACCGTGGTCATTGCCCAGGCACCTCTCGCCGAGCTGACGGATTACTCGACGCGCCTGCGCTCTATCACGCGCGGCACGGGTGACTTTACCATGAAGCCCGCTGGCTACGAGCAGGTTCCCTACGATGTTCAGGCCAAGCTGGTCGAGCGCTATGAGGAGGGTCGCGCCAAGTAGCGTGTGGCGTTGCCTGCAACATGCATGCCGATGCAAGGGCCGCTCTGGGTAACCCAGGGCGGCCCTTTTTGATCCCTGGGGGACAGAGGAAAACGGATCATGTTAGGTTCGGGGCAGCTTGGTCGGCCCTAGTCTCCCGAGGCCTGATTGCGGCCGGTGGCGTAGTCGATCTGCACGTGCGGCTGCAGGTTGTAGCAGTATACGTGGAAACAGAGGGTCTTGCCGTGGTCCTCGACCGATTGCGCCTCAAGGCGCACACCGCGGCAGACAAGTTCCTCTTCGTTATACATGGGCGTGACGCGGTAGAGCACGTGGTTGCCCGTATCACGAATATAGTTGAGGATCTGCTCTTCAAACGGCAGCATACCCGTCTCGTTGAGATAACGCGTGCCGGTGAGGAGATTCTTGCGATTGGCGTTCTCGCCGCAGAGTGACCAGGCGATAAGGTGGCAGCGGTTGTAGAGGCTCTGGCCTGGAATAAAGTCGTAGCGCTGCTGGTGCCAACCGGCAGGATGGATGCGCGAGATGTCGCCGCGCTTTCCCTGTCCGAGCGACTCGGGACCTACGCAGGCGAGCGCTTTGCGGGCGCGGCCCAAGCTGTCGAGCTTGGAGAATTTCTTAAAGCAGCCCTCTTCGGTGGCGCGCTCGTATTCATCGAGCGTGAATGACGGTGTGCCTAATGCGTGCGTGCTGTCGGCGCGCAGGGCAACGTAGGGGTTGCCGGCGTAGTCGGGAATGCTGCTGAGATATACGCCGCGGGCGCGGTGGAGATCGGGGTTTTCGACCTCGTCGATGGGGGTGGCGGCGCTGTCTGTGGAAGTGTCATCACCGGTGTCAATTGCGGCGGATTCAGAGCCATCGCCAGAGTCTTGGCTATTTTGAGGGTCCGAGGAGCTCGCTGTTCCCGATTCGAGCCGGGCAACCAGGTCTGCCTCGTCGTCGGTGCGGCTGGGACTTTCATTTTGTTTTTCGGCCAGAGCTGCCGCCTGTTCATCACTTTGCGGCGACAGCAGCTTGGGCGCCCCGTCAAGCGATCCCGTAAACAGCGCAAACCCTAGCACCACGGTGGTGCCGATGGAAAGTATTTGCTTGTAGGCGGGCTTGCGCGACATTGAGGCTCCTGGATGGACGGTTGGGAATCTACCAGTCTAGCAGGAGCCGGCAGGGGCCGTTCTGCCGAACAAATACTTAAGATTTGGGATAGACGCTACTGATTCATTTGTCTCATATGGAGCTGCAGCGGTTGTGTATATGAAGCTATTCGGCGTTTCCCCAGATAAAACCTGCCAAAACAAACCTGACCCTTTTCGGTGGGTTAATCGTGAGTTATTTCACCGCAGCTTAAGGTACGGTTGGGATGTGCGCACTTTAAAGAGAGGAGCCCATGATTAGAGAGGTCGCGCTCGTCTCTCTAAATGTTTCTCTAAATAGAAAGCCAGTTAAAGAGATAACATTAGGCAATCTAGCAGTGAATTCGATATATCTCTCTTAATGTCTCTCTAAAACAAGGCGCTTATCTCTCTAAAGTTAGAGAGATATACGAAACGTTAGAGAGATAAATCTATTGTTTTAGAGAGACGGAATGCCAAATTTCGTCCGTCCGCTACCATCTGCCAAAAATGGCGGATAAAGGACTCATCGAAGTAATGGGTTCGTCGACGAGCCGCAACCGCCGCTATCGGAAGAAGTAGATGCAGCCGAGTCGCCCTCTTGTGTCTCTCGAAGTGAGATGGGTGCTAGGGGGGGCGACTGCCTCGCGATATTTCCCCAGATAAAACCTGCCAAAATAAACCTGTCCCTTTTTGGTAGGTCAGTTAACGCAGTGCAGGTTGAGTATATGCGAGCGAGCGGGCTCCGGGTGCGGTAAGGTGACGTGAAACAAGCGGGCGCTGACCTTTTGGTCGCGCCCGTGAAGTTGAACGTCAGATTGCCTTGCCCGGAGCCTGCGCAGCGCCGAGCAGGTACGCCGTTTGTAAAACGGCGTAACCTAAAGGTTCATGTTGCCGTGAATGTAGGGGGTGACCTCGGGGGAGATATGGCCGCAGCCCAGCTCGCGCAGCGCGGACTCGATAACGGCGGGCAGCGGGGTTTTGCCCTCGGCATCGACGGCGTTGCCACCGAGGGCAGCAATCTTGGCGACATCTGCGGGTGCGGCCTCGATATGCATGCAGCCGCCGATCAAGCGCGCGCGTACCTGTGCCAGATCAAGATCGTGCAGGTAATCCTCGCAGGCGCGGATTAAATCGACCTTCTCGCGTGTAAGCTCCTCGCCCGTGGGGACGCGGGTGGCAAGGCAGGCTCCCGCCGGCAGGTTCCAAACGGGATAGCCCCATGCGCGCAGCAGCTCGCGCTCTTCGTCCTTGGTAAAGCCGACCTCCATAAGGGGTGAGCGTACGCCGAGCTCTTCTGCCGCACGCATGCCGGGGCGGTAGTCACCGCGATCGCTTGCATTGCTGCCATCGATGACGGTGGGAAAGCCGAGCGACTTGGCGTGGTTGACGATGGCGGTAAAGCCGGCGTGCTTGCAGTGGTAGCAGCGATTAGCATCGTTGCAGGCAACTTGGGGGAGCTGCAGCTGATCCACCGAAAGATTGAGCACGGGGAGCTTAAAATGCGGCCCCTCATTGGCCTGCCCATCAACGGACTGCTCAAACGAAGCCTGCTCGGGCGTGCCGATGAGCGGCGTGGTGAGGTGAACGAGGAGGGTATTGGTAGGCATGATGCGGGCGCATACGGCGGCCAAAAAGCTGCTGTCGACGCCACCGGAAAACCCGATAGCCACGCGCCCGTATGCCAAAAGCAGCTGTTCGAGCGCCGATAGCTTGTCTTGAAGCTCCTCTGCGGGTGCCGTGGTGTCTAAAATCATGAAACGATCCTTATCGTTGAGTACTCGGTCGAAAACTATAATCCTAATGCGTTACTTGCCATAAGACTTCTATCTATGTAACGAAAGTGCAATATGCTATATACGTTATATACAAGTTTGTAAAGTGCGGTAGAGTGGCAGTAACACAATCCGGTGAGGGGACCGATATGATCAAGGCTGTTATTTTTGACATGGATGGAACGCTGGTCGATACCGAGCGTTTGGGGATTAAGGCCTGGAAGGCAGGCGCCGCTGAGCTGGGGCTCGCGATTGATGAAGCGCTGATCCATCAGTTTATCGGCCGCACGCTGCCCGATGTTATGGACATCCTTGATAAGCATTATGGCAGCCACGAAACCACCGAGGCGATCTATCGTCGCCACAAGGAGATTCGCGACGAGATGGTCAAGACCGAACTGGAACTTAAGGCCGGTGCCGCCGAGTGCCTAGACGAGCTGCTGGCTGCGGGCTATCACGTGGGTCTAGCGACGTCGTCGCGCCTCGTTACGGCCGAGCGCAACCTTAAGATGGTCGGTCTTTTTGACAAGTTTGAAACGGTAACGTGTGGCGAGGACGTCGTGCACGGCAAGCCCGACCCCGAGATGTATCTGCTCGCCTGCGAGCGCGCGGGCTTTGCTCCCGAGGAATGTGCCGTGGTCGAGGATTCGCGCAACGGCTGCGTCTCGGGCATCACGGCCGGCTGCCATGTCTTTGCCGTCCCCGATATCGTGCCGCTGCCGCAGGACGTGGTGGATGGCTGCGAGGCCGTGCTCGATACGTTGTTCGACCTGGCGGCGGCAGTCAAGGCCGTGCGCTAGACAATTGCGGTGTTGAAACGAGCGATTGCCCACGTTTGCGCTTAAACAAAAGGGGTCCGGCAATGGTCGGGCCCCTTTTGCTTGAGCGGTGACTTAGCATACTTGCGGGCGTGCTATAGATACGCGCCTAGGTTGATGGCCGTGGCGTCGGTCTGGCTGCTTGCCTGGGTGCTGGCGCGTTCCAGCAGGAACGGCCGCACGAGTTCTTGGCGGTTGATGTTCTCGATGGCCGTGACCGCGGTGACGGTGCGCGCGGCAGAGCCGATGTGGACGTGCTTGGTCTTTGTCGGGACCTTGTTCTCGATTTGCTCCATGAGCAATTGAACGCCCTTGCGGCCAATCTCGTAGCCCGGGGGCGCTACCGTAGTGAGCGGGACCGATCCGCTCCAAGCGAGTGGGTTGCCATCGCAACCTGCTACGCGTACTTGCCCGGGGACGGCGATGTCTTTGTCGACCAGCGCCGAGATGACGCCCGAGGCCAGCACGTCGGTCAGGCCGACGACAAAATCGGGGCGTTCGTCGGCGGGGCGCGCGGCGATTTGGGCGCCGATGCCGTAGCCGTCGGCGGCGGTATTCCATTCGCCGGCGTCGATGACTTCGATCTTGATATCGGGGTGTAGGGCGAGCGCCTTATGAATGCCGAGGACGCGCAGGGTGAGTTGCATAAATGCTGCTCGGCCGACGACGACAATATGGTGTGCGCCGCGGGCGATGGCAAGTTCGGCAATGATGCGACCCTGGGCCTCGTTGTCGGCCGCTACGTAGTAGCCGGGCTCGGAGCAATGGATGTCCAGATGGACGATCGGCACGGGCATCTTGGTCATGGCGGGGTGCCAGTCGGGGGATGCCATGGGCTGAACCATGACGCCGGACATCTGGGTGCCCATAAAGTAGCGCAGGTAATGGTCCTCGAGAATATCGTCGTTATCGGCGTTGGCGATGAGCAAGTCGTAGCCGTGCTTGCGGGCCTCGTTGTGGGCGCCGCTGGCGATTTGGAGCGAAAAGCCGTGATCGAGACGGGGGAGCACCAGGCCAAAGGACTTGGTGGCGCCGCCCGCGAGCTGACGGGCGCTTTGATTGGGCAGGTAGCCAAGGCGATTGATGGTCTCGTTGATGAGCTTGAGGGTCTCGGGGCGCAGCTTTTCGGGGTGGTTGAGCGCGTTGGAGACCGTGCCCAACGAAACTCCGGCCTCGCGCGCGACGTCGCTGATTTTTACCTTTGCCATAGCGGCCCCTTTGATGCGTTTCAAGTACAAGCCAGATTGTAGCATCCCAAACCTACCAAAAAGGGACAGGTTTATTTTGGCAGGTTTTATCTGGGGAAACGCTGTTGCCAACGCGACCACCACGAAGGGGACGGGCACCTTTGTGGTGGTTTAGACCGGCTGGACGTGTGTACATCGGGTGGTATCTAAGTTGAGATACCACTTCTGGTATATCAGCTTGCGCTTGCGTGAGTACAATACTCGAACGTTGTACGTCTCAGCGCCCCTTGTGCGTGGACGTCTTGCAGTCACGCGAACGAAGGGATTTATCTTATGTGCGGAATCGTCGGCTACACCGGCTCTGATATTGCAAAGAACATCCTGGTCACGGGCCTCAAGCGTATGGAGTATCGCGGCTATGACTCCTCGGGCGTCGCGCTCGAGGTGGGCGAGGGCGCCGCGGCGCACCTCGACGTCATCCGCCGCGTGGGCAAGGTCGCGGGCCTGGAGAGCGAGCTTTCCAACATCGACAGCGACGCTACCTGCGGTATCGGCCACACCCGTTGGGCCACCCACGGCAAGCCCTCCGTCGTTAACGCTCACCCCCACACCAGCTGCGACGGTCGTATCGCCATCGTCCACAACGGCATCATCGAGAACTTCGCCGAGCTGCGCGAAGAGCTGGAGGGCCGCGGCCACCACTTTAAGAGCGAGACCGATACCGAGGTCTTCGCGCATCTGATCGAAGAGGCTTATGCCGAGACGCACGACCTGATGGCCTCCGTGCGCGAGGCTTGCACCCACGTGGTCGGTGCCTATGGTCTGGCCGCCGTGTGCGCTGACGAGCCCGGCGTGATCGCCGTGGCCCGCAAGGATTCCCCGATCGTAGTCGGCGTGGGCGAAACCGGCTCCTATGTTGCTTCCGATGTCATCGCGCTCATCGACGCCACCCGCGATGTCGTGGTGCTCGAGGACGGTCAGTTTGCCAAGCTCACGCCCGCAGGCGTCGAGTACACCGACGAGGCCGGCAACGTTATCGAGCCCAAGGTCACCCACATCGACTGGGACCTGGACATGGCAGAAAAGGGCGGTTATCCCGACTTTATGCTCAAGGAAATCCACGAGCAGCCGCGCGTCGTGCGTGACACGCTGGTCGGTCGTATGACGCCGGCCGGCGAGCTCGACATCGACGAGCTGGGCCTTTCGCTCGAGGAACTCAACGACATCGATCGCGTCTACGTGATCGCTTGCGGCACCAGCTATCACGCTGGCCTCATTGCCAAGAATCTCATTGAGGGCTGGGCTCGCATCCCCACCGAGGTGGAGGCGGCCAGCGAGTTCCGTTATCGCAACCCCATCATTACGCCGACGACGCTTGTCGTTGCCGTGTCCCAGTCGGGCGAGACGGCCGATACCCTTGCCGCCATTCGCGACGCGCGCATCAAGGGTGCCAAGGTCTTCGGCATCACCAACGTGGTGGGCAGCCCCGTGGCGCGTGAGAGCGACGGCGTCATCTACACCAAGGCCAACAAGGAGATCGCGGTCGCCTCGACCAAGAGCTTCATCGGCCAGGTCGTGAGCCTGACGCTGCTGGCTCTGCTGCTAGCGCAGGTCAAGTACCGCCTGACCACCAAGCAGGCGCGCATGCTGTTCCGCGAGCTTTCCGATACGGCCGAGCAGATCCAGTGGATTTTAGATACCCAAACCGAGGCCGTTCATGAGGCCGCCCTGCTGTGCAAGGACGCGCAGTCCGCACTGTTTGTGGGTCGCGGCATGGGTGCCGCTATTTCCTACGAGGGTGCGCTCAAGCTCAAGGAGGTCAGCTACCTGCACGCCGAGGCCTACGCCGCCGGTGAGATGAAGCACGGCCCCATCGCCCTGATCGACCCGGGCTTCCCCGTCATCGCCGTGGCCACCAAGAGCGCCACCTACGACAAGACCGTGTCGAACCTTATGGAGTGCAAGGCGCGCGGCGCCAAGGTCATCGTCGTTGCCACCGAGGGCGACGAGGAGATCAACAAGATTGCCGACTGCATCATCCGCGTGCCGGCAGTCCGCGACGTGTTCAGCCCCATCACGGCGAGCGTCCCGCTGCAGCTGCTCGCCCGTGAGGTGGCCATCCTGCGCGGCTGCGACGTTGACCAACCTCGCAACCTGGCGAAAAGCGTTACTGTCGAGTAATCGAGTTCCGTCATCCTAACAACTAAGGCCCGGCTCCGCATCATGAACTGCGCCCCAAATCTTGGACGCCCTAAATAGCGACTAGGCCGCGAGGGCCTGATTCCGGAACTCCTCCGGGGTCAGGCCCTTCAATCTTACCTG
>CABUZD010000044.1 GCA_902495945.1 uncultured Collinsella sp. | reverse complement strand
CGCTCATAAGGACGTCGCCGGCCGTCACAATCGACAGCACCAGGACGGCTGCGACGGAGACCAGGTTGAGACCGGCAAACACGTTATAGGACGTGTTCTTGGGCAAAAACGCCATGACCAGCGAGAACACCAAAGGAGTCGCGAGCAGGGCGAGAATCAACGTTTCCATGGACTACCCCCTCAGCTCGGACAGGTCGCGCGCATCGAGCGAGTGGGAGTCGTCCCAAATGCGACGCACGACGATGGACATGATGATGACGGCAAAGATGGCGTCGGTGGCGATACCGATCTCGATGATCTCGGGAGCGGTGGGGGCCAAAAGCGCGAGCGTCACATGGCTGCCGTTTTCCATAAGGCAGTATCCAAAGATCTGCTTCATGATGTTGCGCTGCGAAATGATGCAGGTGAGGCCCACAAAGAAGTGAGCGAAGCTAATAGCGAGCGCAGGCGTTGCGACCTCGGCCGTGGGCAGGCTGATCTGCGTCACGACTGCAAAGCAAATCGCGACCTCGACGGCGATGATGCAAATGGCCCACGCGGGCTTAAGGCCGGCCTTGAGCGATGCGTCGCTCGGCTCACCCATCTTCTTGTATGCGCGGTTGAGGATATAAGGGACCAGGACGACCTTAGTGATAAAGGCAGATCCAGCCCACATAAGTAGCTCCTGCGCACCAGTGGTGACACCGAGCGTGGCGAGAAGCCCCACGAGCACCAGCGACTGCACCGCATACCAGTGGATGGAATGTTTGATGTTCTTGGAGACAACCACCATGGTGGACGTGACGATCAGAAGGCCGCCAAGGATGTTGACGATCGAATAACCCATGTCGTTCTACCTCCTAACCGATCCAGCTGGCCGAAAGCGGGCCGCTGACGATGACCATGATGATGAGCACGATGAACACGAACGCCATCGCGCGGGGAAGCGGGGCTCCCGCGGCGACCTCGTCGCTCGGCTCGCCGGGCAGGCAATAGCCCATCCACTTGAGGAACCAGGCGAAGGTAGCGACGGTCTCGGCGACCATAATGCACACGAGCACCAGGATCGCGACGTTGCCGGCACCCACGGAAAAGCCGCCGGCGATAATCTGGAACTTCGAGAAGAACGTGTTCATGGGCGGCACGCCGGCAATGGCGAGCGCGGCAACACCAAAGCCCACACCCGAAATCGGGTACTTCTTTACGATGCCGCGAAGCTTGGGCAGCATACGCGTGCCAAGGGTAAAGGAGAACGAACCGGCGATCAGGAAGAACAGCGTCTTGGCGAAGGCGTGGTTAAAGATGTGGCACACGGCACCGTCAAAGGCCAGCTGGCTACCAAAGACCGAAAGGCCCAGACCAAAGAACACGTAGGAGAGCTGAGCGATCGTGGAGAAGGCCAGCAGGCGCTTCATGTCCTTTTGCGGCAGGTACATAAGGAAGCCAAAGAGCATGGTGACCATGGCGTCGATAATGGCAACCCAGCCCACGATCTCGGGAATCTCGCCGGCAGAGACGAGTGCACGCGCGAACACGCACACGCCGACCTTGACCATCGAGGCGCCATGCAGGTAGGCCGAAACAGGCGTCGGCGCCTCCATGGCCGAAGGCAGCCACATGTACATGGGAACCTGTGCGGACTTGGCCCAGGCCGCAAACAGCACAAGCAAAAGGACGATAGCCTTGAGCTTGGCGTCGAGGCCGGCAATCGCGGTGATGGCGAAGGTGCCGGTGTGGGCAAACACGATGGCGGCGCCCAGATACAGGCCGAGCGCACCGATATGCGTAATGATCAGGGCCTTCATGCCGGCCTTCTTGGCCGTAGGCGACATGTAGTAGCTGATGAGGCCCCAAGAGCAGGCACCCGTGATCTCAAAGAACACGAGCTGGCCCAAAAGGGTCGAGCTGTACACAAGGCCGGCCATGGCGCCGATGAAGGTCGCGAGGTACGCGTAGAAGCGACGACGCGGTGCGTCGGGATGCTCACGGTTATTCTCGCTCATATAGGGAATCGAATAGATCACGACAAGGAGGCCGATACCCACAAAGGCGGGCGCGAGCAGCGTGCTCATGCGATCGAAGGTGAATCCCATGACGAGGGTCTGCCCAAACGAGATCAGGGGAACCTGCGTGTCGGGCATGCCGGCGCCAGCGAAATTCGCGGCGAGGGCGATGGTGCAGACCGTCGAGACGGCGGCACCCAAAACGCTGAACCACTTGGCGTACGGACGGGGGAACAGGGCGACGAGCACCGAGGCCACCATCGGGGCCGCGATAGCGACCAAGCCGAGAAGGGACAGACTGACTGCAAATGACATTGTTTCTCCCTTCTCCTACACGCCGACGACCACGAAGACAAACGCCAGAACGGCGATGCCCACGACGGCCCAGGTCTGATTGCCAAGCACCTTAAAACGCGAGCGCGAGCAGGAGTTCTCGATCACGCCGCATACGACAAAGTCGATCTGGCACTTAACAAGGAAGATGACCGCGCCCAGAACGGCCGCGATACCCACGGCCGCGGGCTCGCCCCAGGGGACGAAGATCGCGCAGAACCAGGCGACGACCAGGACCTGCTTCATGGACATGGCGAGCTTGGCCATCGCAAGCGACGGGCCGGAAAGCTCAGCGAGCGGACCTTCCTGGAGCTCCTGCTCGGCCTCGGCCTGATCAAACGGCAGCTTGCCGAGTTCCATGTAGCAGGCAATCGCAAAGGCGATGCCGGCGAGGATCACAGCGACCGGCGCGTCGATGGCGCCCGTCATGATGTGCTGGCCCATGGTGGCGATGTCGGTGGAGCCGCACACCAGGGCGGCGGCAAACAGCGCCAGCAGCATGGACGGCTCGATGAGCACGCTCATGAGCAGCTCGCGGACGCCGCCGATACCGGCGTAGGCGTTGGACGAATCCACACCGCAGAGGGCGAAGAAGAAGCGGGCGAGCGCCAGGCTATACATGATGGTGATGGCGTCACCAAAGACCGGGATGGGGCTTTGTGCCGTAAAGAGCGGCAGACCCATCGCGAGCATAAAGGCGACGGCGAAGAACAGCGGCGGCATGATGCGCAGCGCAAAGCTCGCATCCTCGCTCTGGGACTCGGGGCGCGCAAAGAGCTTGGCCAGGTCGCGGTAGTCCTGCATGATGCTGGGGCCGCGACGGTTGTGCATCTTGGCGCGGATCACGCGGCCGAGACCGGAGAAGAACGGCGCGACGGCCATAACGACCACGCCCTGCAGAACGGCAAGTACGATGTTGTTCATGCTCTCCCCTCCTTAACCCATTTGCACGGCGAGCACGAGGAACACCACGAGTGCCGCGACGATGTAGCAGATATAGATGCTGTAGTTGCCGCCCTCGAGCTTAGTCGCGAGGTCGGCGAGCTTCTCGACACCCTTATGCGGGGCATCGACGAGAACCTTGTCGGGTACGGGCTCCACAGCCTCGGCCACACCGGTGAGCTTCTGGAAGAAGTGCGCGATGGACCAGCAGACGGCCGTGCAGCGGTCGCGCAGCGTGTAGAGCGGCTGCATAAACCAGGACACCTCGGAGGCAAAGGTCGTGGCCACGACGGGCATATGCTCGTTGGGAGCATAGCCGCATGCCCACGGCTGGGACTTCTGCACCTTGCCGACGGTCTTGAGCTTGCGATAACCGCAGGCAAGGCCGACGAGCACCACGAGCGCAATAGCGATCGCGGGCGTGGAGGTGGCAGCGCCGGAGTACTGGTTCATGAGCTCCATGCCCTCGGCGGCAAACACGCCACCGTACGGATGCAGCACGGACGCAGCGACATCGACCAGCACGGGCGCGATCACGGGAGCGCCAATGCCCAGCACGACGCAGATGGCCGCGAGCAGGCCCTGCGCAAACACCATGGGGGCGGGAACCTCCTTGGCATTGGCCGCGGCCTCGGAGCGGGGCGCGGAGGCAAAGGAGACGCCATAGGCCTTGACGAAGCATGTGACAGCCAGCGCGCCGGTAATGGCAAGCGCGACGGCAGCGAACACGGCCACGATCATGACGGCCTTGTCGCCCTGCATGGCAGCGTTAAAGAGCGACTGGTAGGTAAACCACTCGGACACAAAGCCGTTGAAGGGCGGGATGGCCGAGATGGCAAGCGCGCCAATAAGGAAGCAGATGGCCGTAGCCGGCATACGACGGAACAGGCCGCCCATCTTCTCCATATTGCGCGTACCCGTGGAGTACAGCAGCGCACCGGCGCCCAAGAACAGCTCGCCCTTAAACATCGCGTGGTTAAACGTGTGGTAGAGGGCGGCCATCAGAGCCAGGACGGCGATGCCGACCGAGTTGAGCGCCATAGCGGCCATGGAGGCGCCGACGCCGAGCAGAATGATGCCGATGTTCTCGACGGAGTGATAGGCCAGCAGGCGCTTGATGTCATGCTCCTGCAGGGCGAAGGCCACGCCGAGGACCGACGAGATCGCACCGAAGACCATGACCATAAGGCCCCACCAGACCTGAACGCCCGAGGCGGAGAGCAGGTCGAGGCCCACCTTGAGGATGCCGAAGATACCGATCTTGATCATGCCGCCGGACATGAGGGCCGACACGTTGGACGGCGCCTCGGGATGCGCCTTGGGCAGCCAGCCGTGCAGCGGGATGATACCGGCCTTGGCGCCAAAGCCAAAGAAGGCGAGCACAAAGCACACGGATGCGACCGCGGGGCTAAACTGCGTAGCGCGGAAATCCGCAAAGGCAAACGAGCCACCGGCGAAGTTGGTCATGGTGAGGAAGCTCGCCATGATGAGCACAAAGCCCACGTGCGCGATCACAAAGTAGAGCCAACCGCCATGGATGGAGTTCTCGTTCTCCTCGATCACGACCAGGAAGTACGAGGTCAGCGACATGAGCTCAAAGGCGACCAGGAACCAAAACACGTTGTCGGCGGTGATGACGAGCATCATGGACGCCACAAAGGTGTTAAAGAAGAAGCCGGCGCGGCCCTTTTTGCCCGGGTACTCATCAAAGTAGTTGAGACCGTAGATCGAGCCGGCAAACGCGAGCACCGAGATGAGCGCCACGAACAGGCCGGACAGCTGGTTGAGCAGCAGCTGGAAATGGGCAAACGGGAAGAACACGATGGTGTCGACCGACGTGACATCGCCCAGCACGGCCAGGAAACCAGCCACAAACGAAAGCACCGCGGCGACGGCGCCGATTAGGCAGCCGGCGGTCTTGGCGGCGTTATCGGCCTTGATCAGCAGAACCGAGGCGAGCGCACCGATGCACGAGACGGCAAGCGATGCGATAAACAGCGTCATGCTATCCATTGTTTACGCTCCCTTCTGCTTTCTCGGACAGGCCCTGGGCCACAGCGGTAACGTCGACGACCGGACCGTTTTCGATCGAGCGCAGGCGCTTGGCCTCGTCGAGCTCGCGATCGGCCGCGCCACCCATGACGGTCAGCGCCTTGGTAGGGCACGCCGCCACACAATGCGGGCCGTCCGGATCGAATGCGCACAGGTCGCACTTGACAGCGCAGGTGTACTGACCAGGAGCCCACGTAAGCAGGCTGCTCAGGGACTTAGGATACGAAGGCGTCGGGTCGCACATGCCTGCGACACCGGCGATAGACGTGCCATCGGGATGGATGGCTCCGAAGGGGCACGCGATGGCGCACAGCCTGCACCCGATGCACTCCTGCTCCTTGACGTGGATGCGATCGCCATCGTGCTCGATGGCATTCACCGGGCAAACCTCGGCGCAGGGGGCACCCTCGCAATGGTGGCAGGCAAGGGCGGCCGAAATACCGCCGGTCTTCACGAGCGCCAAGCGCGGCGTATCCTGAAGACCCTGCATCCGGTGGGCGTCGGCACAGGCGGACTGGCATGTTCCGCAGCCGATGCACCTCTCCGGGTTGATGTCGATGAAGCGGTTCATCCCCACTTCCTTTCAAAATAACGGGCCGGGCTCCCGAACGTACGGGACGCCCGGCCCAAAAAGCCAACGAGAACGGGACTACACGATTTGGTTCACGTGCGTCTCGTCATCGAACTTGGCGGCGCCGGGCTCAACGTCCTGGGGAGCGGCGGCGTCCACCAGAGCCTGCTTGAGCTCGGTGTACTGACGCTCCACCTCGCCCTCAGCCCAGACCTGGTCGGCGATAGCGTCGACCTGGCAGGCGGAGAACTTGTCCTCGGGCGTATGCGAGACCGGGTCGACCTTGTGAATGGTCAGCTCGTTGCACTTGCCGATCCACCACTGGTAGGTCATATAGACCGTGCCCTTGTTGATGCGGTCGCTCACGTCGGCGCGGCTGTATACCTGGCCACGGCGGCTGTGAATCGAGACGATGTCGCCGTTCTTGATGCCGCGTGCCTCGGCGTCCGCGGGATTCATGCGGACAAAGCCGGGCTCGTCGGCGAGCAGCGCCAGCGTCTTGCAGTTGCCAGTCATCGAGCGGCAGCTGTAGTGACCGACCTCGCGAACGGTGCACAGAATGAGCGGGTACTCATCGTCGGGAAGCTCGGAGGGCGCCTCCCAGTCGTGCGCCATCAGGTTGGCGCGGCCGTCCTTGGTGGTGAACTTGCCACCAGCGAACATGTCGGGCGTACCGTGGTCGTTCACATCGGTGCTCTTGACCGGCCACTGGGCGTAACCGCCCTCGGGAGCCATCTTCTCGTAGGTTGCGCCCACAAAGTTGGGGCACAGGCTGATGCACTCGTTCCAGATCTGCTCGGTGTTGTCGTAGTGCATGGGGTAACCCATACGCGTAGACAGGTCCGCGAAGATCTCCCAGTCGTGACGGCACTCGCCCTTGGGCGGAACGGCCGCGTCAAAGTGCTGGAAGCTACGGTCGGATGCGGTAAAGACACCCTCGTGCTCGCCCCAAGAGGTGGCAGGCAGGATGACGTCGGCGAGCATGGTCGTCTGCGTCATAAAGATGTCCTGGCAAATGAACAGATCCAGCTCGGAGAGCGTCTTGCGCATACCGGCCGAATCGGGCTCGGTCTGCACCGGGTCCTCGCCGTAGTTGTAGAAGCAGTGCACCTTGCCCTCGTCGACCAGGTGGCCCAGGTCGGTGAGCTTGTAGCCCTCCTCGAGCGGGAGCTTTTCCTCGGGCACGCCCCAAGCCTTGGCAAACTTGGCACGCACAGCCGGGTCGGTGACTTTCTGGTAGCCAGGGTACAGGTTGGGCAGCATGCCCATATCGCAGGAGCCCTGGACGTTGTTCTGACCGCGCACGGGCGCGAGGCCGGAGTTGGGTTTGCCGATCTGGCCGGCAACGCAGGCGATGGAGGCGATGGTGTGCACCGTCTTCAGGTTCTGCTTCTGCTGGCATACGCCCATACCCCAGCCAATGATGGCAGAGGGCTTCGCCGTGGCGTACATCTCGGCAGCTTGGTGGATCAACGCGGGCTCGACACCCGTGATGTCCTGTACGGATTCGGGAGTGTAGTTCTTGATGGTCTCCCACCATTCGTCAAAGCCGTTCGTGTGCTCGGCGACGAATTCCTTGTCGTAGAGGCCATCGTTGACCAAGCAGTTGGCAAAGGCGTTGAGGAACGCAACGTTGCCACCGTTCTTGATCGGAAGGTAGAGATCGGCGATACGCGCGGTTTCGATATGGCGCGGGTCGGCGACGATGATCTTGCAACCCTTTTCTTTGGCTCGCACGATACGCCTTGCGACGATGGGGTGCGAATCGGCAGGGTTATAGCCGAAGAGGAAAATGCAGCCCGCATCCTCCATACCGGGGATGGAGCATGACATGCAACCTGAACCAACCGTGTCCATCAGACCGAGGACAGTAGGGCCGTGTCAAGTACGGGCGCAGTTGTCCACGCTGTGGGTGCCGATGCACGCACGCGTAAACTTCTGCATGACGTAGTTCGCCTCATTGCCGCCGCCTCGCGAAGAGCCAGTGGTCATGACAGCGTTAGGACCATATTCGTCAATTATGGCCTGCATCTTAGATGCGGTGAAATCCAGTGCCTCGTCCCAGCTTACGCGCTCAAGATCCGCGCCCTTAGTGCGGCGGATCATCGGGTGCAGTACGCGAGGAGTCAAGATCTTGGTGTCGTTGATGAAGTCGTAGCCGCTCATGCCCTTAAGGCACAGCTCGCCCTGATTGGTGATGCCGTTGAGCGGTTCGGTACCCACGACCTGGCCGTTTTGGACCAGGAGGTTAAACTGGCAACCGGCGCCGCAGTACGGGCAGATCACTTTATGCTTCTCCATGACACCCTCCTTCCTTTTTCTGCTACCGATTACTCGGTACTTATTTGACAATCATTGGGCCTGTCGCCCCAACGCTTACGCCTCGTTTTCGATGGTGGCGCGGGCACGCTCGGCAGTCAGTTCTGCCAGGCGCTCCTCGTCAACCAGGGTGAGGCCCTTGGTCGGGCACGCCTCGGCACACGCCGGACCGCCGGGACGGTCCACGCACAGGTCGCACTTGAGCACGAAGCTCTTGGTCTGCGAACCCACGCGAACGTCGCCCATCAAGACCGGAACCTGCGTGGTCGCCACGCTCACGGCGCCAAAGGGGCATGCCATGACGCAGCTCTTGCAGCCGATGCAGTTGTCCTCGTTGACGCCGATACGATGGTTCTTTGGATCAAAGAACAAGGCGCCCGTAGGGCAGGCCTTGGCGCACGGAGCGTCCTCGCAGTGGTGACATGCCACCGGCGCGGAAATCTCGTAGGTGCGCGTTACGCGCAAGCGAGGTGCGGCGATGTTGCCGGGAATATCGTGTGCCTCGATGCACGCCGCCATACAGGTTTGGCACCCAATGCAGCGCGAGGAATCGGCTACGACTCGTTTATTGCCCATGTTGTTCACTCCCTCCTGAATCCCATGCCGGAGAGACCCTGCCGACGTTGCCCCGGACCGCCCGTGGTCCGGCATCGGCGTATCGAGTGCATGCGGCGAAACAGGCACTTCGATAGAATTCCTCCAACGATATACAGGTTAAATATACGCAGTTGCAGGGGGCAAACTTGAGCATAGGCCCTGCAATACGGGTGTATTGCAGGGGTTTTGGCAGGTTGGAATTATTCTCTAGAGGCTATAAAGGTGAGTGTATTACATGCGTACGCCTCAGAGATTTTTACGCACTCTCATTTTGGATGTATTACGCTTGTATACATGTTAATGGTTATTTACTTGAGCGAAATAAAGTAATCGTTATAAGATGCTCAAGTATCGGCACATGCCGCATTTGACCGACTATATTGCACGCTCATTAAGGGGGCCAGTGATGTCATCGACTCAAAAACAAGCCATCCTGCAGGTGCGCATTCGCGAGGAAGACAAGCAGCATGCCGAACGTCTCTACGACGCCATGGGCACATCGCTCGCCGAGGCCGTCCGTCTTTTTGTCGCGCAGAGCATTTTGATGCGCAAGCTCCCCTTTCAGCCGGTCGCCGTGCGCTCAAAGGACGGCACCGCCGCCTATGGATCGCTCAAAGCATATGGTGACCCCAATCGCCGCTCCGAGGAGCGCAATGCCTGGATTGAATACCTTGCCACAGAAAGTGACGATTCGATTTTGGGCCCCGAGGAAGTAGATATCCATGAGTAGCACCATCATCGACGAGACCGTCATCCTTCGCTATCTGCTCGACGACGACGAGGTCCTGTCACCGCGCGCCGCCAAGGTCATCGCCACGCGCACCGCTCGTGTCTACCCCGAAATCATCACGCGCGTCGTGGTCACGCTGCGCGACGTCTATAAGGTTCCCCGCGTTGAGATTGCTGCGGCCATGAAAAGGCTGCTCGATGACGTCATGGTCGACGAGCCCACCGTTGTCGCCCTTGCCGTCAAACTCTTTGGCAAAACGCATATGGACTTTAGCGACTGCCTCCTCGCAGCCCGAACCGCCATCTACAACGATGATGTCGTGAGCTTTGGCAAGCCCATCATCCAAGGGATGATCGATTACCGCCGCAAGCGCCAAACCGCAGCCGACGCCCGCAGCCACAGCACCGACGCCACCATCGACAAGCTCCGCCACCACGGTCGCCACTAACCGACAGACAACGGCATCGCCCGCCCCTCAGCCCCATCCCCTCCTAAATTGCGGTGAAATAGTTCCTGGATTTAGGCCTATTCAAGCTTTTCAGGAACTATTTCACCGCAACTTTCTGTAAGGGTGGTTTTTAGTGCCGCCGAGGGGCGCTAATCAACCGTTTGCCGATATGTTTGGCCCTGACTCATGGCTCTGACCTGCCCCGTCAAGCTTTTGGTCAGTTCACGGCAAGGTCTGGCGGACCAAATATGGGATAGCGTAGTGTCATTCACTCCCCCTCGAGACCATGGGGTCGAAAATGAGTCATGATACACGCTGTTCCAAACCGCAAGTAGAGCTGTTCTTCCGATTATTCGAGGCCCATCATGGCAGGCACCTGTTTGTAACTAACAAAAAATGGGATGAACGCTGTGCCTACGCGCTCATGCAAAAAGAGATGATTATTCGACTCTACAACCATGTCTACGCTGATCCCGCATATTGGAATGACCTCGGCGTCGAAGATCGCATCTTTCAATTGGCATCCGCTATTGCGGTCGTTGAACCGGATGCCGTGTTTTGTGGAGCAACGGCGGCACTGCTCTATGGCATCGGTTCCGCATATTCGCTTCTCGACAAGGTGCAAGTGCTGCTGCCGCGTTCCACCAGACGCGATATGTACGAATTCGTTGAATACCGACGCTGGCGGCCGGGCGACGTATGGCAGCTCGGCCCGTTTACGTTAACGGATCCATATCGCACGGTGGTCGACATCGCCCGAACGAGCGCCTTTCGATATGCACTAGGCTATGTCGACGGGCTGGCTCGTGAGTACGGTGTCGAGCGTGAAGAATTGCGTTCATATGCACAAGCGAACTGCCGTGGACTGCACGGCATCGCGCGTGCATTTGACGTTTTTGAACACATGGATGGCAGATCGGATAACGGTGGAGAATCCGAAGCGCGGGCGGCAATGATTCTGGCGGGAGTTGCCGCTCCCGAACTTCAGGTTGAAATCACTCGGCCTGGAAACGCCGGCTATTATTTGGCAGATTACGGTTGGCAAATGCCAAACGGCTCTTGGATGCTGGCTGAGCTGCATGGACTAGGCAAGTTTGAGGACGATGCCCAAAATGATTCGGAACATGCTGCGGCAAAAACCTATCGAGATGCCCTCGTGCGCGACGCGAACCTGCGTGCCATGGGCCACAACGTCATTCATTTCAAGCTCTCAGACACCTACGATGTCAAAGCGTTCGGCTCCATGATGCGCGGCTACGGTATTCCAACCACAAAACCCTACGCAGACTCCTGACCGGCTGTCCTCATCTTCTCGACAACAGAACCCATCATCGACCCAGACCGCTCAGCCTCAATAAGTTGCGGTGAAATAGTTCCTGGATAACAGCTTTTGCGGCTAATCGGGAACTATTTCACCGCAACTTAGGAGGGGATGGAGGTCCCCGGCATGTATATGAAAATGGCTCTGGTCCCAAAAGGAACCAGAGCCATTCATCTATCTTATGGAGCGGGCGACGGGAAGTCCAAGGGTTTGCTTCGCAAACCCTTGTTTCGCTGCGGGCCATTGGCCCTTGCGTGCTGCGCTGGAAAATGCTCACGCATTTTCTCAGCTTCGCACCCTGCCGGGTTCGATTCCCGTCGCCCGGCACACTTATGAAAACGGCTCTGGCACCAAATGGAACCAAAGCCGTTAAAACTATCCTATGGAGCGGGCGACGGGAATCGAACCCGCGTCATCAGCTTGGAAGGCTGGGGTTCTACCATTGAACTACGCCCGCAAGATATGGTCGGGACGACAGGATTTGAACCTGCGACATCCTGCTCCCAAAGCAGGCGCGCTACCAAACTGCGCCACGTCCCGAAGGTGTTGAGCAGCTAAGGTCTAAACCTTGCGTGTCCCAAAGCGAAGGAAATTATAGGGGAGACTCCCCGCCTGTGCAAGCATTGATGCCTTAGCTCCTCGAATGTGCAACAAAACGACTAAGGAGCAGACCGATCACAAACGCCACCACGGCAACCGGCGCCCAAGCGGCACCGATATCCGCCAGCGGCAGCACATCAAACGGCAGCCACGCGCCCGCAAAGAACGCATCGCGGACCGAGGTGATCACACTCTGCACGGCT
>CABUZD010000043.1 GCA_902495945.1 uncultured Collinsella sp. | reverse complement strand
GGCGTTGGTGACGTAGAGCTTGTCCGAGAACTCGGGACTATAGGTCTCGCGGAAAGCGGGCTCGGCGTCGTAGCCGGGGAAGAAGACCGAAATCTTGTTGGACTCGAAATCAATGCCATCAAAGCTGTCGACGTAGTTGATTGTGTTGTAGTAGACGCTGATCTCGTCGTGGTATTGATGGTCGCGGGCAAGCACGTAGAACTCGTCGAAGCAGCAAAGGACGGGGACAGCGCGCGGATCCTCCGAGGCACGGCTCAAGACCTGCTGATACAGCTCCACGTCAATAGTGCTCTTATAGATATAGCTGCCGCGATAGATCACGCACGCTCCGTTGTCGGGACAAAAGGCGAGGCGGTTCTTGACGCCCTCGAACATCTCCTCGAGCTTGGGGGCGGGACGTCCGCTGGCGGGGCAGAATACGATGTCGGCGTCGGCGAGCTTGTCTAGGCGCTCATCAAGACCCTGGGGCAGCACGCGCTCGTCGGTCAGCAGCGTCTTGTCCATGTCGACGGCGAGAATCTTAATGTTTCCGATATTGGCGTCCGATTCGTAAGTTTGCATAAAAGCGAGCCTTTCGTTTCGAGATTGTTTCAGACGTTATAGCCATCAATTCGTAGTCGGGCGTATTTTCGCAGGAACGGAGCGTATTTGCACCACGCTTCACAAAGTAATGAAAAAACTTTTCAGAAATTTGAATTTGTCGCTTGTGCTGCGGGCACTTTAGCGTAATATAGCGACCATCGAAAACGGAGACGGAAAAACAACCGCTTACCGAGGAAAAGGTACCGTTTACGATATTAGAATTGCGCCCGGCGATAGGTGAAAGGAGAGGCAGATGCAGTTCGTAACGATCATCACCACTGCAGACAATGCCATCCGACGCCAGCGCGCAATTTCCCGACGACGATAACAATCGTCTCTGTCCGCATGGGGCGAATTGCCTCAACAGAGTCATTTTGAGGTCGTTGGGTTTTAGCACGACATTGCTGCATGTTTCTAGGGCATGTATGTGCTGATTTTTGCTATTTAACCTGATATTGCACGGTATATGACCTTGAAATGACTTGCAACTGACCGATGTTCTAACTAGCTACCAAGGGCGAAAGGAAACAGCCATGAGCAAGGAAAAAGTCGTTCTCGCATATTCCGGTGGTCTTGATACATCCGTATGTGTCAAGTGGCTCCAGGACGAGAAGAATCTCGATGTCGTTTGTGTCTGCGGCAACGTGGGCCAGGAAGAGACCGGACTGGATACCAAGAAGCAGAAGGCGCTCGACCTGGGCGTTCTCGATTGCCAGGTGCTCGACCTGCGCGACGAGTTCTCCGATGAGTTCCTGACCAAAGCCATTGCAGCAAACTCCATGTACGAGAACAAGTATCCGCTGCTCTCCGCCCTGTCTCGCCCGCTGCTTGCCAAGAAGCTTGTTGATGTCGCCCACGAGTTTGGCGCGACCTACGTCGCCCACGGCTGCACCGGCAAGGGTAACGACCAGGTCCGTTTTGAGGCCGCCGTCAAGGCCCTCGACCCCGAGCTCAAGGTTATCGCCCCGGTTCGCGAGTGGGACCTGAAGTGTCGCCCCGACGAGGTCGCCTATGCCCACGCCCACAACGTGCCGGTTCCCGAGGGTGCCAACGACAACCCCTACTCCATCGACGACAACCTGTGGGGTCGTGCCATTGAGTGCGGTCACCTGGAGGATCCCTGGAATGAGCCGCTCGACGACGCTTGGGTTATGACCAAGAATCCCGAGGACACCCCGGACACCCCGACCTACACCGAGATTGAGTTTGAGGCCGGCAAGCCCGTCGCCGTCGACGGCAAGAAGATGAAGCTCTCTGAGATCGTCATCGCCCTCAACAAGATCTCCGGCGACAATGGCTTTGGCCGTCTCGATCTGGTCGAGGATCGCCTGGTGGGCCTTAAGAGCCGCGAGTGCTACGAGGTTCCCGGCGCCCTGACGCTCATCACCGCCCACAAGGCGCTCGAGGACATCTGCGTCGAGGGCGACCTGCTCAAGACCAAGATCAAGCTCGAGCAGGATTGGGCCACCGCCGTGTACAACGGCCAGTGGTACAGCCCGCTCAAGAACGCGCTCGATGCCTTTATGGCCGACACGCAAAAGTTCGTGACCGGCACTGTCCGTCTGAAGTTCTTTAAGGGCAACTGCCATGTCGTCGGCCGCAAGAGCCCCTTCAGCCTCTACGACTACGGTCTGGCTACCTACGACCGCGACACCACGTTTGACGAGAAGGCCAGCGCCGGCTTTATCGAGATCGATACGCTGTCGCTCAAGACGTGGGCAAAGGTCCAGGGCCCCAGCTCTGCTGCTGCCCAGGCCTAGCGCCTCCTTCCCTTGGTATCCGCGCGGCTCATCCGCGTGATACATAACGGGCGCTCGGGGTCCGTTACTTTCGTTATGCTTGCTGACACTTCTTAACATCGGTGGCCCCTACGTTCCGCCCGCATATATGATGCCGCGTCTGCGGCTGAGTCCGAGCCCCGCCGGGGTTGTCCGGCGGGGCTCCTTCTATCAATTTGGCGGCTCTGTGCCTATATATATGAGGAGTATCCATTATGTTCAATGCTATCGCGCATGCTTTGCTTGCCCTCGCGCCCGAGTTCGATGCTGTAAGGGTCGAGGACGTTCCTATGAGCCTGAAGGCCTGGATCGATGGTTCGCAGGGCAACATCCGGAGGGAGACGTTGGGCGCCAAGTGCATGGTGCGTCACTTCTTTGCAAATTAGCCACATGGCCCCGCGCGCGGCAGGGAGTGTGTAAAACTAGCGGTTGATAAATCGCTTTAGCGACAGGGCACATTGCTTTGGACGCTTGTTTTGGTATTTGGAGAAAGGAGACGGTTCCATGGCTCTTTGGGGCGGTCGTTTTGAGGCGGGCGTGGCCGAGGTCACGCAGGAGTTTGGCGCGTCGCTGCCGGTCGACAAACATCTCTATAAGCAGGATATCGCCGGCTCTAAGGCGCATGCCAAGATGTTGGCCGCCCAGGGCATCATCAGTGCCGAGGACGAGCAGGCGATTGCCAAGGGCCTGACCGGAATCGAACAGGATATCGATGCCGGCAACTTTACCTTCGACATCAACGATGAGGACATTCATATGTCCATCGAGAGCGAGCTGACGCGTCGCATCGGCGAGGCTGGCAAGCGCTTGCATACTGGGCGTTCGCGCAACGACCAGGTGGCGACCGATACGCGCCTGGGCGTCAAGGCGCTGGCCAAGGAGCTCATGGAGGCCAATCTTGAGCTGCGCCATGTGCTGGTGGATGCGGCCAAGAAGTACGACAAGGTGATTCTGCCGGGCTACACGCATATGCAGCACGCTCAGCCCGTGCTGCTCTCGCATCATCTGCTGGCGTATTTCTGGATGTTCGCGCGCGACTTTACGCGCCTGAAGGCCGCCTTTGATGCCGCCGACAACTGCCCGCTTGGTGCTGCCGCGCTTGCCGGTACGAGCTATCCGCTCGATCGCCAGATGACGGCTGCCGAACTTGGCTTTGCGGGCGTGATCCCCAACTCGCTCGATGCGGTTTCCGACCGTGATTTCCTGCTCGATCTGCATTACGCCGGATCCGTCATGGCCATGCACCTGTCGCGTCTTTCCGAGGAGATCGTGCTGTGGTCGAGCTCCGAATTTGGCTTTATCACGCTTTCAGACTCCTACTCCACCGGCTCGTCTATCATGCCGCAGAAGAAGAATCCCGACTTTGCCGAGCTTATTCGCGGCAAGAGCGGCCGTGTGTATGGCAACCTGGTGCAGCTGCTCGTGACCATGAAGGGCCTGCCGCTTGCTTATAACAAGGATTTGCAGGAGGACAAGGAGGGCGCGCTCGATACCGCCCATACGCTCATGCAGTGCCTGTCCGTTATGGCCGGTATGATTTCGACTTGGGCCGTCAACGAGGATGCCATGGCGCGCGAGTGCGGCGTGGGTCACCTTGCCGCCACCGATGTTGCCGATTACCTGGCTAAGCGTGGTCTGCCGTTCCGCGAGGCTCATGCCGTGGTGGGGCATCTGGTTCTGATGTGTGAGAAGCGCGGCTGCAATCTTGAGGACCTGCCGTTTGAGGTGTTCCAGGAGGCAAGCCCGCTCTTTGAGCGCGACATTACCGAGGCGCTCGACATCCCGTCGATTGTCGCCGCGCGCACGACCGAGGGCGGCACCGCCCCTGCCGCCGTTGCCGTGCAGCTTGATCGCGCCGAGGCACAGCTCGTGGCTGACGAGGGTGTGTTTGGATCGCTGACCAAGGTCGTCGAGATGGGCCACGGGGTAAAGTAGGGATTTGGCTGAAGCCGTTTTGGCCATTTATTGATAAATCGTTTTCACTTTACGGGCGCCTGCTGATGTGGGCGCCCGTATTTTGTTGCTATGGGGAGGGGCTTGTCGAGAACTTCTGTAGGACCTTTGGGCAGGTTGTGAAGGGGTTACGTTCGCGGGCGGCAACCGACCGCCTGCTCTGTTCGATGCGGTTGATGGGCGGTCGGATGGTACTCTAATCGGGCTTCGAAACAGAAGTGACACATATGGAGCGCTTTAATAAATTGCAACGTTTCAATAAACAGCTTTTTGTTTAACTGCAGCTAAAACTCTGTTACGATGCAGTCCAGGCGGGTGCCGGAATGGGACTTGGGCACGCGCGAACCTACTTGAAAGGCTACTTTTATGGCTATCGAGAAGACCTTCATCATGATTAAGCCCGACGCCGTGCGCGACCGCAAGATCGGCGAGATCGTTGCTCGCATTGAGCGCAGCGGCCTTGTCATCGAGCGCATGGAGATGACCACGCTCGAGCGCGCTACCGTCGAGGAGCACTACGCCCATCTGGCCGACAAGCCCTTCTTTGGCGGTCTCTGCGACTTTATGACGAGCGGTCCGGTCGTCAAGATGGTCGTTTCCGGTCTCTCCGCTGTTGCTAAGATGCGCACCCTCATGGGCGCTACCAACCCGCTTGAGGCTGCTCCTGGTACCATCCGCGGCGACTTTGCCGTCGATGTCAACGCCAACGTGATCCACGGCTCCGACTGCCTGGAGAACGCCGAGATTGAGATCAAGCGCTTCTTTGGCTAAACCAGCTTTGACTCCTTAAAGCTGTTAGCGTGTGGCTTGGGCACCGCGGAACTCCATCCGCGGCGCCCTTTTATTCCAAAATCTATGCAGGGGCCCGCTCGGACATGTGTTCCGAGCGGGCCCCTGCTGTTAGCTTGTGGCGCTGAGTAGTTTAGGCCTCGTCGACGACCTTAAGGCCGCGCGTGTGGTCGATCTCGTTGAGGAGGTTAACGCGACGCTCGTGACGACCGCCCTCAAACTCGGCGTCGAGCCACTCGTCGACAATCATCTTGGCGAGCTCGGAGCCCACGACGCGGGCGCCAAAGGCGAGCACGTTGGTATTGTTGTGCATGCGGGAGAGCTTGGCGCTGAAGGGCTCGGAGCACACAACGGCGCGTACGCCCTCGACCTTGTTGGCAGCCAGGCTAATCCCGACACCGGTGCCACAGATGAGGATGCCCAGGTCGACGTCGCCGTTGGCAACGGCCTTACCCACCTTGTAGCCGGCGATGGGGTAGTCAAAGCTCTCGGAGGTGTCGGTGCCAAAGTTCACGACCTCGCAGCCGCGCTCCTTCAGGTGCTCGGAGATGATGTTCTTGAGCTCGACGGCGGCGTGGTCGTTACCGATACCGATCTTCATGGATGGTTCCTCTCTGGTCTGTGCGGCGCAAATGCTAAAGGTGTTTACCGCGTTCGACTGCATGATAGCGCGACTTTTGCGTAAACGCTCGAGCGTTTTTTGGTCAAACGCTTTAGCAGGCAACAAGACTGGCTTTTCGTGAATGAATGTCGTCAGTTTGCGCTTGAGCGCCGTCCGCCGGAACCATGGTTGCGGTTTTTGATGCATTGTTATCAAATAAAGGAGCTAACATTTTTTGAGAGCCTAGCTCGTTATGCAAGCAGGAGATACCTATGCCTACCGATTCCCTTCGTGATGCCGCATTTTGCGATGTTTTGAACCGCGAGCTTGTCTGCGCACTCGGCTGCACCGAGCCCATTGCCGTTGCCTATGCAGCGGCGTTGGCGAGCCAGACGCTCGGTTGCGAACCCGATCATATGGATGTTGCCTGCTCGGGCAATATCATCAAGAACGTTAAGAGCGTGACCGTGCCCAACTCGGGCGGCATGCACGGTATTGAGGCGGCGGCCGTGCTGGGTGCCGTGGGCGGCGACGCCAAGAGCGCGCTCGAGGTGCTCGAGAGCGTTAACGATGAAGACCGTGCTCGCGTGACCGAGCTCCTCGCCGACGCCGGCTACTGCGATGTGTCGCTTGTCGAGGGCGTGCCCAACCTCTACATCAAGGTGACTGCCACGGCCGGGGGCCATACCGCCGTTGTCGAGATTACCGATCACCACACCAATGTCACGTGCCATACACTCGACGGTATTCCGGTATGCGGCAAGTCGGCGGGGGAGTGTGCCGCCTGCGCCGAGCGCGTGGTGGCCGAGCGGGCGGCGGATAAGGCCGACACGCCCATGTCGATCGAGTCCATCATCGACTTTATCGAGGACGGCAACATCGAGGGCGCCCGCGCTGCCGTTGAGCGTCAGATTGAGCTGAATGGCGCAATCAGTGCCGAGGGCCTTGCGCACGCTTGGGGCGCCGAAGTGGGTCGTACGCTGCTGGGTGCTCGTGCCGATGACGTCGCCTGCCGTGCCCGTGCCCGTGCGGCCGCCGGGTCCGACGCCCGCATGAACGGCTGCGCGCTGCCGGTCGCCATTGTGTGCGGCTCGGGCAATCAGGGCATTACCTGCGCATTGCCCGTCATGGAGTATGCCGAGTACCTGCGTTGCGACCACGAGCGCCTGGTGCGCGCCGTGATGCTGTCCGATCTTATCGCCGTGCATATCAAGAGCTATATTGGTGCGCTCTCGGCGTTTTGCGGTGCTATTTGCGCCGCGTGCGGCACCGGCGCCGCGATTACCTGGCTGTGCGGTGGCACGCGCGAGCAGATTGGCGCGACGGTCTCGAACACGCTCGGCAACGTGGGCGGCATCGTGTGCGATGGCGCCAAGGCGAGCTGTGCCGCCAAGATCTCGGCTGCCGTCGATGCGGCGATTCTGGGCCATGATATGGCCATGCAGGGTCGCGGCTTCCGCGCCGGCGAGGGCCTGATCCAAGATACCGTTGAGCAGACAATCGCCAGTATGGGCTACGTAGGCCGCGTGGGCATGAAAGATACCGACGTCGAGATCCTCAACATCATGATCGGCAAAACCCAGGTTTGTTAGTTACGCGGTTTTACCAAACCGCGTAACCGGTCGACGCTGCAAACGCCCCTAAGCGGCAATCTACCTTTCAATCGTCGGGCATGGCCAGAAGGCCTATGCCCTCCTCTTTCAAGGTACATTGCTCGCTCAGGGGCGTTTTCGCTGACTTGTGCTCAACCTGCGGCACCATTTTGTTTGGAGCGAGGGGTCCTATGACAGTTCGTCGGCTACTTGGTGCTCGTAGAAGGCTTCGATTACGGCGTTGAAGTCGCGGGCGAAGTCTTCCATGGTTCCGCGCCAGGTGGCTCGGCTGGGCTTGCCTTGGCCCACAAAGGCGGTTTGGATGCCGCAATCGGGGGACGGGAAGTCGCGTTTGGGATCGTTACCCACCATAAGGACCTCGTGTGGCTCGAGCCCCATCACCTGAAGCTGCTCTAGATAGTAGGTGGCATCGGGCTTGCAGCGGGTGGCGTTTCCCATGTGCGTCACGAGTTCAAAGGGGGCGTCGGCCAGGTCGCCCCAGCCCATGCGGCACTCGATGGCCCCCTGGGGAAAGCTGGGGTTGGTAAAGAGCGCGCAACGCAGTCCAGCGTCCTGTACGGCCTGGAGCGCGGCGTGCGCGCCCGGCATAGCGTGAGCGTTAATGACATCGTCGTTCTTGTACGGAAGAACTTCGTGGTCGTAGTAGGTAAACGCCTCGTAGATGAGGGGGTCGGAGAGGCAGATCCCGCATCGGTGCTCGACCTCTTCTTGGTAAAACTCAAGATTGGTGCGGTTATCCGTGCCGCTTCGGCGGTTGGCGTTGAGGTCGACCAGGATGGTGCCGAGGCGTGCCATCGTGCCACCGCGGCTGCGTCGCCCGATATCCGCGAGCATCGACGAGACATCCTTAAAATAGCGAAGGATGAATGCGTTGAGGTTGATGCTAAGAAGCGTCTCGTCCATATCGAAAACGACTGCTTTGAGCACGCGGGCACCTTTCTCGTAAATTTGATCTAGAGTCGTTGGCTCCGGATACTTTACCCCAAAGCCGAATGCCTGGCTGGTTATCGTCAAGTTGCGGAGACGTGTGTTCATAAGATTACGAAAAAGTCTCCACACGAGTAAAAAATCGCAGTTCACGCTTGAAATCGAACTCATTTCCCCGTAACCTATACGAACGTGATTGCATAAGCGTCACATTAGTATCTGTCGGCTCCCGAGTGTTCCTAAACGTTGTGTGCTTGTCGCACCCTTCTGTAGGTCCTAGCAATCGGGGCCCCGTAGTTCGAAAGGGGTCCACCTTTGAGTGAGATTCAGAACTCGTCCATTTTCTCTCTTGACGATGTCAACGAGGAGGAGATGAACAACCTCATCGACGGTACGATTACCGACTTTGATGAGGGCGATCTCGTTAACGGCACTGTCGTTAAGATCGAGCATGACGAGGTGCTCGTTGACATCGGATTCAAGTCCGAGGGCGTTATCCCGGTCCGCGAGCTGTCCATCCGCAAGGACGCTAACCCTGCAGACATCGTTGCACTCGGTGATCCCATCGAGGCTCTGGTTCTCCAGAAGGAGGACAAGGACGGTCGTCTGGTCCTGTCCAAGAAGCGTGCCGAGTACGAGCGTGCTTGGAACCGCATCGAGGAGAAGTTCAACTCCGGCGAGAACGTCGAGGGCGAGGTTATCGAGGTTGTCAAGGGCGGCCTGATCCTCGACATCGGCCTGCGTGGCTTCCTGCCTGCTTCCCTCGTCGACCTCCGTCGTGTCAAGGACCTCACCTCCTACATGGGCACCCGCATCGAGGCTCGCGTCATCGAGATGGACCGCAACCGCAACAACGTCGTCCTCTCCCGTCGCGTCGTGCTCGAGGAGTCCCGTAAGGCCGAGCGCTCCGAGATCCTGTCCAAGCTCAAGTCTGGTATGCGTCTCCAGGGCACCGTTTCCTCCATCGTCGACTTCGGCGCCTTCGTCGACCTCGGCGGTATCGACGGCCTCATCCACATCTCCGAGCTCTCCTGGAACCACGTCAACCATCCTTCCGAGGTTGTCAAGGTCGGCCAGGAGGTCGAGGTCGAGGTTCTCGACGTCGATCTCAACCGCGAGCGCATCTCCCTGGGTCTCAAGCAGACCACCGAGGATCCGTGGCGCGCACTGGTCAAGAAGTACCCCGTCGGCGCTATCGTCGAGGGCACTGTGACCAAGCTTGTCCCGTTCGGCGCTTTCGTCGACCTGGGCGAGGGCATCGAGGGCCTGGTGCACATCTCCGAGATGGCCAACAAGCACGTCGATCAGCCTTCTCAGGTCACCCACGTGGGCGACAAGGTTCAGGTCAAGGTCATGGAGATCGACCTCGACCGTCGTCGTATCTCCCTGTCCATGAAGTCCGCTGCTGAGACTCTGGGCGTCGAGATCGAGGTTACCCCGCTTCCTTCCGAGAAGAAGGACGAGGAGACCGACGCCGAGTAAATCGGTTTGACGATCACTTGTTTTAAGGGATCCGTCCGTAATGGACGGGTCCCTTTTTGCATTTGGTGTCGAGATGCACGATGCTGCCCATGCTGTCCACAGGCTATTTGGTTGTCGGTGCATGAAAAATGCCGACATCCCGCCTCGGGGAGGAGGCGGGAACACACCGAGTAGACGGAGGGGTGCGGAGCGCGGTCGCGTCTCGACTGACGACGTTACCCATCGACAACCCTATTGTACTGCATGGCGTGGTTCTTGGTTTATCGTGTCGAGCGCTTGTGTTGTGCCATTGCCTGCGGCAACGGTGTGCTACACTCTTGCACTGCTGAGTGGGCCAGACGGTCGCGCGATGTGCTGCTTGCAGCACGCGTGAGGAAAGTCCGGGCTCCAGAGGGCGGGATGCCGGCTAACGGCCGGGCGGAGTGATCCGACGGAAAGCGCCGCAGAAAAGAAGACTCCCACCTGCGCCGCAAGGCGTAAAGGGAAAAGCTGAAACGGTGGTGTAAGAGACCACCAGCGTCGTGGCAACACGGCGGCTTGGCAAGCCCCATCCGGAGCAAGCGCGAATAGGAACGCTATGGGCCGGCCCGGTCCGCGTTCGGGTAGCGTGCGTGGAGCTGCACGGTAACGTGCAGACAAGATAAATGACCGTTCACGACAGAACCCGGCTTATCGGCCCACTCAGCACTTTGTTGACGCTGCGAACCCGTCAGCGCGGCAATCTGCGTTTCAAGCCTTCGGGCATGACCATAAGGTCAATGCCCTCGTCTTTCAAGGCACCTTGCTCGCGCTGACGGGTTCTCGCCTTCGACGGCGTCAGCTGGCCGATTTGGCGCTCATTCGTCGGTCGCCGCCATAAGGCGTGCTCCCTCCTCTTTCGGGCCAAATCGACTCAGCTGACGCCGTCTCGCTGTTTTTATCTGGTCATCGGCAGCCTCATTTCTGTTGCAATCTCGTCTTTCAAGGCACCTTGCTCGCGCTGACGGGTTCTCGCTGTTGGCGACGGCATCATTGGCGTTTCCGTTCTTGTTGGCGAGGGCAATGGTACGGTCTTTGCCGTATTATTGAGGCTGTTTGTTGCTTTGCTTGTTGTTGAGGGGCTTTGTTGGACAGCTATTTTACTCCGCAATCGAATATTGAGGCTTCGGGCGAGTTTGTGGATCGCAAGAGTCGGTTTATTGCCCAGCTGGTCCATATTGAGTCCGAGGATGAGGCGAATGCCTTTATCGAGATGGTTCGCAAGCGTCATTACGACGCTCGACACAATGTTCCCGCGTGGATTTTGGTCGATGGACGCGAACGTCAAAGCGATGACGGTGAGCCGAGCCGCACGAGTGGCATGCCGACGCTCGAGGTGCTGCGCGGCGCGGGGCTCAAAAATGTTTGCTGCGTAGTGACGCGCTATTTTGGTGGCACACTGTTGGGGCCTGGCGGCTTGGTGCGCGCCTACACCGCGGCGACGCAGGCGGCGGTGGCCGCGGCTCAGGAGGCAGGGCAGATCGTTGAGATGACCAGTGTCGTGCCGGTTGACGTGCATGTGGCCTATCCGCAGTATGAGCAGGTGCTTCGTTTGGCGCAGGATTCGGGTGCCAAGGTTTCGGATACCGATTTCGCGGATGCCGTGACACTTCATTTTGTGTTTAAGGCAGGGGAGCAGGAGTCGTTTTGCGTTAAGATGCGCGAGCTTATGGCGGGGCGCGAGGAGATTGAGGTCGGCGCTCCCGAGTTTGCCGAGTTCTAACGGCGACGGCCGGCGTGCTTTTGGATGGATTCCAAGCGCGCAGGCCGTCGTTTTTCTGTTGCTGCCGTTTACTCGGCGAGCTGCTTTAGCACATCGCAGGCGATCTCGACGGCATCGTTGATGCAACCGGGGCAGCTGCGGATCGGACCCTTATCCGATCCGATGCCCTTGAGCGTGCCGCAGACGGTCGTCGTGTTCTTCTCGCCAAAACGCTTGGCGATTTCGCGCGACAGCTTGTAGGTCTGGCCCTTGGTCTTGGGGTTTTCCATGCCGTCGCTCATCACGAAGCCCATGATGGCCACGGCGCCCGAGATGGCGCCGCAAGTCTCGGTCATGCCGCCCATGCCGGCGCCAAAGCCCTCGGTGAGGGTAAAGGCGACCTGGGGGTCGAGCCCGACGGCGGGTGCGAGCGTGCAGGCGACGGCCTGGGCGCAGTTAAAGCCACGGGCGTGATATTCGGCAGCTTGAGCCTGACAGGCGGTGATGTCGAGCTGGGCCGTATCGATTTGCTTCATCGTTGTCTCCTTGGTCACGGTGTACCCGCCTATGGTACCCGTGACGGGGCATGTAATCATCGAGAGCTTCATGTATGCCTCGTTTTTATCTGTCGAGCAAATGCCCAAGGCTTGAGATAAATACCCTGATCAATTTGTCC
>CABUZD010000042.1 GCA_902495945.1 uncultured Collinsella sp. | reverse complement strand
TCAACTAGGTGACCGCTCCGCACGTCATGGCCCTCGTAGACGCCCTCATGGCCTTGTTCGGTGACGAGCGCATCGGCTGCGAGCCCAGCATGGACAAGCGCACCGGTCGTCCGCTGTGCGACAAGTGGACCTTCTCCACGAACTGCGTCTCCATCCAGGGCCGCTACGGCATCCCCTGCGTCGGCTTTGGCCCGGGTGCCGAGTCTCAGGCCCACGCTCCCAACGAGGTCACCTACAAGGACGACCTGGTCACCGCTGCCGCCATGTATGTGGCTGCCCTGAACCTCTACGATCCGAGCCAGGCCGATGGCGATGCCACCGTGTTCCGCGCCGGTCTGACCAACAACAAGATCGACTAGTCCCATTCCTCGATTTTGTTGAGCCGGGGGCCGCTCGTGTCCCCGGCACCCCCTGTTGACTTGGGGCCCGCGGTCGTTATCTCCCATGCTTCCTCAACGGTGGCGGGTCCTCGTCATGGTGCTCTGCATGTTCTAGCCGCACGCGCATGCCGGAGCACGTCTACTCATTGCGATCGTTTCATCTTTAGAAAGGACATTTCCATGGACGCCAAGTTTACCGAGCTCGTCGAGCAGCTGAACGGCCTCGATTTTAAGGGTATGTACGGCAGCGACTTCCTGCACACCTGGGACAAGACCACCGATGAACTCAAGGCTCTCTACATCGTCGCCGACGCCCTGCGCGAGCTGCGCGAGAACAACGTCTCGTCCAAGATCTTCGACTCGGGCCTGGCCGTCTCCCTGTTCCGTGACAACTCCACCCGTACGCGCTTCTCCTTCTCTAAGGCCGCCAACCTGCTCGGCCTTGAGCTGCAGGACCTGGACGAGAAGAAGTCCCAGATCGCTCACGGCGAGACCGTCCGCGAGACCGCTACCATGATCTCCTTCATGGCCGACGTCATCGGCATCCGCGACGACATGTACATCGGCAAGGGCGACGCCTACATGGCCGAGGTCTCCGAGTCTGTCCAGCAGGCTTACGAGGACGGCGTTCTGGATCACCGTCCTACGCTCATCTCCCTGCAGTCCGACTCCGATCACCCCACGCAGTCCTCTGCCGACATGCTCTACCTTATCAACGAGTTTGGCGGCCTCGAGAACCTCAAGGGCAAGAAGGTTGCCGTCACCTGGGCCTATTCGCCCTCTTACGGCAAGCCGCTGTCCTGCCCGCAGTCGCTGATCAGCCTGCTGCCCCGTTTTGGCATGGACGTCACCCTGGCCCACCCCGAGGGCTACGACCTCATGCCCGAGGTCGTCGAGCGCGCCAAGGGCTATGCCGCCGAGTCCGGCACCACCTTTAAGCAGGTCAACACCATGGCCGAGGCCTTCGAGGGCGCCGACATCGTGATCCCCAAGAGCTGGGCTCCGTTTGTCGCCATGGAGAAGCGCACCAACCTGTACGCCGAGGGCGACGACGCCGGCATCGCAGCGCTCGAGAAGGAGCTGCTCGCCCAGAACGCCACCCATCAGGACTGGTGCTCCACGACCGAGCTCATGGAGAAGACTGCCAACGGCCAGGACACCATCTTTATGCACCCGCTGCCCGCCGACATCTCCGGTGTCTCCTGCGAGCACGGCGAGGTCAACGCCGACGTCTTCGACATGCACCGCGTGGGCATGTACAAGGAGGCCAGCTACAAGCCGTACGCCATCGCAGCCATGATGTTCCTGCAGAAGGTTGCCGATCCCGCCGCTACCCTCAAGGCCCTCGACGAGCGCAACACCGCCCGTTGGTTCCAGGCCTAAAGCCGGGTTGAGGTAAGCCATGTAAAGGGGGCGCTCTGCCAACCGGCGGGGTGCCCCTTTTTTGCATCGCGGGCGTGCGGGATAAGCGCTTTCGATGTGGATGCCCGCGGCGCGAGTTATGGGTACGATGGTTTCAGGGGAGGTATCACCATGAGACTTGGATGCGTCATTATGGCTTCGGGCGAGGGCAAGCGGTTTGGCTCTAACAAGATGCTTGCCGATATCTATGGCGAGCCGCTGATTGCCCGGACCATCGATTCGGTTCCCCGGGGCTTTGACGTCGTGGTTTCGACGCGTTGGCCCGAGGTCGCTCAGATTTGCGAGGACAAGCATTGCCCGTGCGTGCTGCACGATGGCGAGCTGCGCAGCGAAAGCGTCCGTGCGGGCCTTTCGTGGGGAGTCGAACGCAACTGGAAAGGTTGCCTCTTTTTGCCGGGCGACCAGCCGCTCGTGAGCGCGGACTCTTTTGAGGCCATGGTTCGCGCGTTTGACGAGCGTGACCGCAAACATCCGGTGCGCTTGGCGTGCAACGGTGAGCCTTCGAGCCCGGTGCTCTTTCCGGTGGAACTGTTCGATGCACTTATGTGTCTTGAGGGCAAGGACGGCGGGGGCTCGATTCTCAAAGGCCGCGTCGACGTTGCACTGGTCGAGGCGCGTGCCTACGAGCTGTGGGACGTCGATACCGCCAAGGGGCAGCGACGTATAGCGGAGCATATCGCGGCCTGCTCGTATTTTGATCGCGTGGCCAACTGTATTAACCAATAAGGAGCAACATGATCATCATCAAAAACGGCGCGCTTGTGACACCCCAGGGGCTTCGCCGCGCCGATCTTGCCATGGATGGCGACAAGATTGTGCGGATTGCCGCGGCAATCGAGCCGGGCGAGGGCGATACCGTCCAGGACGCTACCGACTGTTGGGTGTTCCCCGGCTTTATCGACGGCCACACGCACATGCAGTGCTGGACCGGCATGGATTGGACAGCCGATAGCTTTGAGACCGGCACGCGCGCGGCTGCCTGCGGCGGTACGACGACCATTGTGGACTACGCGACGGCCGATCGCGGCGTGACCATGCCCGATGCCTTGGCCGAGTGGCATCGCCGCGCCGACGGAACCTGCACGGCCAACTACGCCTTCCATATGGCACTCGCCGAGTGGAACGAGCGCAACCGCGCCGATCTTTCGGCCATGCGCGAGGCGGGCGTATCGTCGTTCAAGACCTACTTCGCCTACGACCATCTGCGCTTGGACGATGCCGAGACGCTCGAGGTGCTGGAGGAGCTCAAACGCCTGGGCGGTATCCTGTGCGTGCATTGCGAGAACGGCACGTTGGTGAATGAACTGCAGAAGCGCGTGTACGAGCAGGGGATTCATGGGCCCGAGGGGCATGCGCTCAGCCGTCCGGACGTGTGCGAGGCCGAGGCCGTGAGCCGTCTGTTGTATCTGGCGCACCTGGCCGGCGACGCACCAGTCAACGTGGTGCACCTTTCGACCAAGCTGGGTCTCGAGGCCATCCGTGCCGCCAAGGCGCGCGGGCAGAAGAATATCTATGTCGAGACCTGCCCTCAGTATTTGATGCTCGACGATACTTGCTACTTGGAGCAGGGCGAGGACGGCTTTGCGGGCGCCAAGTATGTGATGAGCCCGCCGCTGCGCCATGCGGGTGACCGTGCGGCACTGCGCGAGGCGCTTGTGGCCGGCGAGATCGATACGATTGCGACCGATCATTGCAGCTTTAACCTGCACGGGCAAAAGGACCGCGGGCGCGACGATTTCCGCGCGATTCCCAACGGCGGGCCCGGCGTGGAGCATCGTCCCGTCGCGATTGCCACGAGCTTTGAGGGACAGTTGGGACCCGAGGACCTCTGCCGCTTGATGAGCGAGAACCCGGCGCGCGTCTTTGGCATGTATCCGCGCAAGGGCTGTCTTGCCGAGGGTGCCGATGCCGACGTGTGCGTGTGGGATCCCCAGGCACGCTGGACCATTAGCGCGGCGACGCAGCATCAGGCTGTGGACTACACGCCGCTCGAGGGTTTTGAGGCGCATGGTCGCGCCAAGGCCGTGTTTGTGAACGGCGTGCTGGCGGCACGCGACGGCGAGCCCACCGGAGCCCAGCCCGGTCGCTACGTGCCCCGCTAACAGGGGGGGTGCCGGACCCCCCCGCAGTTGCGGTGAAATACGGACTGTTTGCGGCCGTCATACGGCCAAACAGTCCGTATTTCACCGCAACTGACGAGATGGGGCCGGCTACTTGAGGCTGGTGGCGATGAGGGGGCGGTTGAGGGCTGCCTCGAAGCGGTCGGCCATTGTGGGGTCGCTGAGCGTGTCGACTTGGTTGAGCATGACGCGTGCGGTATTGAGTTTCAGCGCCTGCATCTCGGCATTGAGCACTTGGGCGACGCGCTCGGGCGTGGCGGTATCGGTGGGCTCGCAGCCGCAGCACTCGCAGAAGAGCTCGGGGCGGTGGACAACCTCGGCGACGGGCTTGCCGAATCCCGAGGCGCCGACGATCCAGACGATGTTGGCCGTGCCAGAGGGAATTACCGGCTCCCACGGGGCGTGGGCCTTGAGCGGGAGCCGCTTGCTGCCGTCCGCCTCGGCCAGGACGTAGTCAAAGCGCTGCGCCAGCTGGTCGAGCGGCTCGGCAGGGGAGGAGAGCTTGCCCGTCTCCGGGTCCAAAACACCCGCCTGGCAGATACTTCCGCGGCTCATGCCCGCGCATGCCTCGCAGGTGCAACCGGGGACATGCGAGGCGCCCGGCTTCCAAGGCGCGGCGTCCAGGCGACGGGTCGACCCGTCCCACGGCACGCCGGCGACGGGGAACATATGCGTGGTGGTGCAGAGGAGCGCGCGGCCGCCAGCGCGCATAAGCTCAAGGCCGAGCGTCTTTAGCAAGGTCGACTTGCCACCGCTGCCGATAATCGCGGTAATGCCCGGCTTGATCCTGAGCGCCGAGGCAAGATTGCCGCTAACCGTTTCCATCTGTTCACCGCCGTATAATACTGTGATAATAAATAATCATCAGAGTAGCGGTCGAGCCGCTTTTGCTCTGCTCAAACCGTAGCACAGGGAGGTGCCCCGGGAATGCTCGTTTATGTTCGCGGCGCCGGCGATATCGCCACGGGTGTCGCCGCTCGCTTGGTGCGCGCCGGCGTGTCGGTCGTTATGGCCGATATCGCGGTTCCCACGTGCATCCGCCGCACAATCAGTTTTTGCGAGGCTATTCGCCTGGGCGAGGTCCAGGTCGAGGGCATTCGCGCTCGCTTGGCGCAGACGCCGGCAGAGGCGCTCGAGATTACCCAAGCGGGGGATGTTGCCGTCGTGGTGGACCCTCAAGCCAAGATGCTCGATGAGCTTAAACCCGCGGCTGTGGTCGACGCGATTTTGGCCAAGCGCAACCTGGGCACCACGCGCGACATGGCGCCTACCGTCATCGCCGTGGGGCCGGGCTTTACCGCGCCGGTCGATTGCGACGCCGTGGTCGAGACCATGCGCGGGCATTTTTTGGGCCGCGTCATTACCCAGGGCTCGCCCCAGCCCAACACGGGCGTGCCGGGCGTGATCGCCGGCTATGGCAAGGAGCGCGTTATCCACAGCCCCGCCGCCGGCGTGTTTCGGTCCGACCGCGCAATCGGCGACATCGTGAGCGCCGGAGACGTGATTGGCTACGCGGACGATACGCCCATGTGCACGCAGATCGATGGCTGCCTGCGCGGGCTTTTGGCGAACGGCGTGCAGGTGACTGAGGGCTTTAAATGCGCCGATGTCGATCCGCGCGGCGATGCCAGCTATATCAACTACATTTCAGACAAGGCGACGTCGGTCGGCGGCGGCGTGCTCGAGGCACTCGCTATGCTCACCGATATCTTTAGAGGATAGAAGGCGGTAATGGAAAAGCTCGATGTTGTGAATGCGGCGCTTGTCGCCCTGCGTGCTGGCGAGACGTGCGAGCTCGTGGTCGTAGCCGGCACGGCGGGGTCGTCGCCGCGCGGCGTGGGCGCCTGGATGGCCGTCTTTGCCGACGGTAGCCAGGCGGGCACCATCGGCGGCGGCAAGATCGAGCTCTTTGCGCTGGACGAGGCGCGCGAGCTCCTGAGCGTGGGACAGTCGCGTCTGGTCCGCTACACCATGGGCGGCGAGAACTCCGATACCGGCATGATCTGCGGCGGAGCCATCTGCCTGTGCTACCTACATCTGGATGCGACCCAGGCACCGTTGTTCCAGTCGGTTGCCGACGTCTTGGCGTATCGACGCATCGGCGACTTCGTCATCGACTTTGAACCGTTTGTCATCCAGGCCCTCGAGGGCGATGCGGCCGAGTACCATGGCGAGGCATCGTGCCATACCATTGCCGGCTGCCCCGAGCTTTCGCTGGTGGAGGAGGGGAGTAAGGTCACCTACACCAACGCGGCCTCTGAGATTCCCGCGGCGCACATCGAGACGCTCTGCCCCGAGGGCCTGACCTATATCTTTGGCTGCGGCCACGTGGGCGCCGCGACGGCGCGGGTGCTCACGGCGGCGGGCTTTGCCGTCGTGGCGTGCGACGACCGCCCCAGCACGTTGACGCCCGAATGGGTGCCCGGTGTCTACGATCGTCGCTTGGTCGACTACAAGAACCTGAGTAAGCAGTGCCCCATCGGGCCGCGCGACCTGGTGGTCGTCGCCACGGCGGGTCACAAGTCCGATATCGACGTGGTGATTCAGGCCATGCGCGCCAAACCCGCCTATCTGGGTTGCCTGGGCTCGCGTCGCAAGACGGCCTTTGTGCGCGCCCGCTTGGAGCAGGAAGGCTTTACGCAGGACCAGATCGACGAGCTGCACCTTCCGATCGGCGTTGCCATTCAGGCCGAGGATCCCGAAGAGATTGCCATCTCCATCGCCGCCGAGATGATTCACCTGCGCCGCACCAAACTCGTCCCCCGCAAGCGCTAGTCGCATCCTCACCAATAAGTTGCGGTGAAATACGGATTGTTTAAGCCTGTTAGGCCGCCCAACAGTCCCTATTTCACCGCAACTGCTTTTTGGGACCCATTTGTGCGGGGGAGTTGTGGAGTTGTGCAGGCAGACGAGGTTTTTCTGGAAATACGCCCCCGATGCGCGTATAGTACCGATTGTTTTGTCGGCTCCTGCTGCGTCGAGTCCAAACCGCGAAATGCCATGAGCGGCGCGGATGCAGCCAGGAGGCACGAGGACAACCCATCGTGGCCACGCCCCGTGCTTAAAACCCCAAGAAGGAGTGAACAATGGCAGAAGAGAAGTATGTGCCGCGTCTGAAGACCAAGTACAACAACGAGGTCAAGCAGCAGCTTCAGGACAAGTTCCAGTACGAGAACGTCATGATGATCCCCAAGTTTGAGAAGATCGTCGTGAACATGGGTGTCGGCGAGGCCGCTACCGATTCCAAGGCCATCGACGGTGCCGTGCGCGACCTGCGCGCCATCACCGGCCAGCAGCCGATGATCACCCGTGCCCGCAAGTCCATCGCTACCTTCCGCCTGCGCGCTGGTATGCCGATCGGCTGCAAGGTTACCCTGCGTGGCGACCGTATGTGGGAGTTCTTCGATCGTCTGACCTCCGTCGCGATCCCCCGTATCCGCGACTTCCGCGGCATCTCCGCCAAGAGCTTCGACGGCCGTGGTAACTTCTCCATGGGCGTCACCGAGCAGCTCATCTTCCCCGAGATCGACTTTGACTCCGTCGATCACCAGCGTGGTATGGACATCACTTTCGTGACCACCGCCAACACCGATGAGGAGGCCAAGGCCCTCCTGGACGCCTTCGGTTTCCCGTTCAAGAAATAGGTTCACCTGCCCTATAAGCGCCGTTCCCACAAGGGGGCGGCGCTTGGGGCGAACAATACTCTATGTGAGGAGGATATAAGTGGCTAAGACATCGATGATCGTCAAGTGCAATCGCAAGCAGAAGTTCTCTACTCGTGAGTACACGCGCTGCCAGCGCTGCGGCCGTCCGCACTCTGTGTACCGCAAGTTCGGCCTGTGCCGTGTCTGCTTCCGCGAGCTTGCACTCAAGGGCGAGCTTCCCGGCGTTAAGAAGGCCAGCTGGTAAGTCACTACCAGCGTTTCAAGCATCAGTTTGGAACAGGGAAAACGCGCTAAAAAGGCTTTGCCGTTAAGGGCGGCGAAGAACCAAGAGCACGTGTTCATCAAGAACGAAGGAGAATCTGTATGAACCTTACAGACCCGATCGCAGATATGCTTACGCGCATCCGTAACGCTAACTCTGTGAACAAGGCCACGGTCTCCATGCCGAGCAGCAAGAAGCTCGTCGAGATCGCTCGTGTTCTGCACGAGGAGGGCTACATCGAGGGCTACGATGTCGAGGACACCGTTCCCCAGAAGACTCTGCACATCACGCTTAAGTATGGTCCCAAGAAGGCTAAGGTCATCAACGGCATCCGCCGCATTTCCAAGCCGGGCCTGCGTAAGTACACCGGCGTTGCCGACATGCCCCGCGTCCGCGGTGGCCTTGGTACCGCCATTATTTCCACCAGCCATGGCGTTATGACCGACCGCGATGCTCGCAAGCACAACGTCGGCGGCGAGATCATCGCTTACGTCTGGTAATTCGCTCGGTAGGTAGAAGGAAAGGAGATCACCGTGTCTCGTATCGGTAATAAGCCTGTCCAGATTCCCGCCGGAGTCGAAGTGGCAGTCAACGGCAACAACGTTGTCGTCAAGGGCCCCAAGGGCCAGCTCGAGCTCGATGTCTTTGAGAAGCTCGCTATCAACGTCGAGGACAACGTCCTCACCGTTTCCCGTCCCGACGACGAGCGTGAGACCCGTGCCCGCCACGGCCTCACCCGTGCCCTCATCCACAACATGGTTGTTGGCGTTTCCGAGGGCTTCGAGAAGAAGCTCGAGCTCGCCGGCGTCGGTTACCGCGTGCAGCAGAAGGGCAAGAACCTCGAGTTCTCCCTGGGCTTCTCGCACCCCGTGATCGTCGAGGCTCCCGAGGGCATCACCTTCGAGGTTCCCGACAACACCCACGTGAACGTCAAGGGTATCAACAAGCAGCAGGTCGGTCAGATCGCCGCTGAGATCCGCGGCCATCGTCCTCCCGAGCCTTACAAGGGCAAGGGTATCCACTACGTTGGCGAGCACATCCGCCGCAAGCTGGGTAAGGCCGCCAAGTAGTCGTAACCGACTCACTCGCATAAGACCAGCACCCCGTCAGGTGCTGGCAAGATCAACCTTTTTAGGAGTTTACGTATGAACAAGCATAAGGCGAAGCTGGAAGGCCTCAAGCGTCGTCAGCGTCGTGTTCGCGGCAAGGTCTCGGGTACCTCCGAGCGTCCGCGTCTTCGCGTGACCCGTACTAACGCCAACATCTATGCCCAGATCATCGACGACAGCAAGGGCTCCAGCCTGACGCTCGTCTCTGCCTCGACCCTCGAGGCCGAGTTCAAGGGCACCCACACCTCGAACAAGGAGGCTGCGGAGAAGGTCGGTCAGCTCGTTGGCAAGCGCGCCATCGAGGCCGGCATCACCAAGGTCGCCTTCGATCGCGGTGGCCGTATCTACCATGGCCGCGTCAAGGCCCTCGCCGACGGTGCTCGTGCCGCCGGTCTCGAGTTCTAGGAGGTATGTAGCACATGGCTCGTAATCAGAAGCAGCAGCGCGAGGCCTCCGAGTTCGAGGAGCGCGTCGTTTACATCAACCGCGTGTCGAAGACCGTCAAGGGCGGTCGTCGCATGAGCCTCGTCGCTCTCGTCGTCGTTGGCGACGGCAAGGGCAACGTCGGCGTTGGCATGGGCAAGTCCGCTGAGGTGCCCATGGCCATCTCCAAGGCGTCTCTCGATGCCAAGAAGAACATGTTCCACGTGCCGGTGACCGATCAGGGCACCATTCCGCACGAGGTTCTCGGTCACTTTGGTGCCGGCCGCATCATCATCAAGCCCGCTGTCGAGGGTACCGGCGTTATCGCCGGCGGCGCTGTGCGTCCCCTCTTCGAGCTTGCTGGCATCAAGAACGTCCTGTCCAAGTCCCTCGGTACCGACAACGGCCTCAACATCATCAAGGCTGCCGTCGAGGGCCTCAAGGAGCTCTCCAGCCCTGAGGACGTCGCGGCTCGCCGTGGCCTGACGGTCTCCGAGATGTTCGTCGGTAAGGAGAACTAAGCATGGCTGACACCATCAAGATCAAGCAGGTCCGCAGCACCAACGGTTGCAAGCAGGACCAGGTCCGTACTGTCCGTGCCCTCGGTCTCCACAGGATCCGCGAGGTTCGCGAGATTGCTGACAACGAGTCCGTCCGCGGCATGATCTTCAAGGTCAAGCACCTTGTCGAGATTGTAGAGGAGTAGCAAATGCAGCTTCACGATCTTACTCCCGCGCCCGGTTCCACCAAGAACCGCAAGCGCGTCGGCCGTGGCAATTCTTCGGGTCACGGCACCACTTCTGGTCGCGGTCAGAAGGGCCAGGGTTCCCGCTCTGGCGGCACCAAGGGTGCCGGCTTCGAGGGTGGCCAGACTCCGCTGGCTATGCGCCTGCCCAAGCTTCCGGGCTTCCGCAACCCCCGTCGTATCGAGTACACCGCTGTTAACGTTGAGCGTCTCGAGCGCAAGTTCGAGGACGGCGCTGTGATCGACGGTGCCGCTCTTAAGGCCGCTCGCATCACCAAGAGCGAGTTCGAGCCCGTCAAGGTGCTCGGCAATGGTGAGCTCACCAAGAAGTTCACGGTCAAGGTCGACAAGGTCAGCGCTTCTGCGCAGGCCAAGATCGAGGCCGCCGGCGGAAAGGTCGAGCTGCCGTGCTAAATGGTCTTAAGAATGCTTTCCGCATCAAAGAATTGCGCGAAAAGATTCTTTTTACCATAGCTATGCTCGTCGTGTACCGCATTGGTGCGCACGTTCCTGTGCCCGGCATTCCCTTCCAGGGGATGCTGGGCCTTTTCTCGACCGATAACAATTCGGTCGCCGCAGGTGCTATGGCCCTCCTGAATCTTTTCTCTGGCGGCGCTTTGAGCTATGTTTCGGTGTTTTCGCTGGGCATCATGCCTTACATCACCAGCTCGATCATCCTCCAGATGCTCCAGGCCGTCGTGCCTTCCCTGCATGAGCTTGCCCGCGAGGGCGAGGTCGGTCAGACCAAGATTACGCAGTATTCGCGTTACCTCACCCTGGCTCTGGCAATCCTCAACTCCGTGGGTTACCTCTTCCTCTTTAAGAGCTTCGGCATCAGCTTTAATGGCGCCGGCGCTCCCGAGATCATCTTCGACCTCATGATCGTCGGTACGCTCACCGCGGGCGCCATGCTGATCATGTGGATTGGTGAGCTCATCACCCAGCGCGGTATCGGCAATGGCATGTCGCTGATCATCTTCGCGAACATCATGGCCGGCCTTCCGCAGGCTATCTTCTCCAGCACCGAGGGCAATGCCGGTGGCATCATCACCATGGTGATCATCTGTGCCATCATCCTGCTGGTTATCCCGCTGATTGTTTTCCTTGAGCGCGGCCAGCGCCGCATCCCGGTCTCCTACGCTAAGCGCGTCGTGGGCCGTCGCATGATGGGTGGCCAGACCACCTACCTGCCAAACAAGGTCAACACAGCGGGTGTCGTGCCGATCATCTTCGCTTCGGCGCTGCTGTACTTCCCGGCTCAGATTGCCGTGTTCTTCCCCGGCATCGGCTGGATTCAGGCAGTTGCCTCTGCGCTTTCGACCGGTTGGCTCAACTGGGTGCTTAATGTTGTCCTCATCGTGTTTTTCGCGTACTTCTACACCTCTATGGTGTTCAACCCCGATGACACGGCCGACAACCTTAAGAAACAGGGCGGCTTTATTCCGGGCGTGCGTCCGGGTAGGGCTACCGCGGCCTACATCAAGAACGCGCTCAACAAGATCACGCTTCCCAGCGCTGTCTTTTTGGCGCTCATCGCCATCGTGCCTTCGATCATCTTCTCCTTCACGGGTAACCATCTGATCCAGGCTTTTGGTGGCACGTCCATCCTCATCATGGTCGGCGTCGTGCTCGACACGGTCGATAAGCTCGAAGGCCAGATCAAGATGTATGATTACGATGGATTCTTTAAATAGGCTAGAGGAGGATTGCTCATGAACCTCGTATTGCTCGGAGCTCCGGGTGCCGGTAAGGGCACCGTCGCACAGGAGCTCGTCGCCGAGTTTGGCGTCGCCCACATTTCCACGGGCGACCTGCTGCGTGCTGCCGTCAAGGGTGGCACCGAGCTTGGTATTCAGGCTAAGAAGTACATGGATGCTGGCGAGCTCGTCCCCGACCAGCTCGTGATCGACCTTGTCAAGGAGCGCCTTGCCGCCGATGACGCCCAGCAGGGCTTCATCCTCGACGGCTTCCCGCGCAACACCGCCCAGGCTGTGACGCTTGATTCCGAGCTCTCCGCCATGGGTCGCGAGATCGACTGCGCCCTTCTGGTCGATGTGGCCCCCGAGGTCATCATCGATCGTCTGTCTTCGCGTCGCACCTGCCGCGCCTGCGGTTACACCGGCACCGCTGCCGATGCTACCTGCCCCAAGTGCGCAGGCGAGAT
>CABUZD010000041.1 GCA_902495945.1 uncultured Collinsella sp. | reverse complement strand
GCCCCTAAGCGGCAATCTGACGTTCAATCGTCGGGCATGACCAAAAGGTCAATGCCCTCCTCTTTCACGTCACCTTGCTCGCTTAGGGGCGTTTTCGCTGTCGTTGCCAAGACACCGGCGTTGCCTTGGTCGCAAGTAGTCATTGGGGACGCTCTTTAATGACTAGTCGTTTAAGAACGCCCCTTAAGAATGACCCCAATGACTACACTCAAAAACGGCGCCCGCCGGCGATGTTGCCGGCGGGCACCGTTGTCGTGTAGGTGGTTATGTCGTGCGGGCTGCTGTTGAACGTTCGGGCCCGTGCTCTATAGCGAGTCGATAAAGCGCTGTTGGGCGGCGCGGCCGGCTTCGTCCCACTTAAAGACGCCGGCGTTGTCGAGCACGTGGCCAAACACCACGCCGACCTCCTCGTGCAGGATATCGATGGCGTTGTCGGCCGTAAGCTCGTTGGCGCGGCGGGCATAGACATCCTCGGCCCATGCGGCGTGGCTGCGGCATAGATCATCGCCCTCGAGTGCACCGGCAAGGTCGTAGCTGGCATCGGCCTTGGCTGCCAGCAGATGCTCGCGGACAGCGCCAAGCTCGGGAACCAGGCGCGGCGGCAGAATTGCCAGGCCCATGACCTCGATCAGGCCGATGTTCTCCTTTTTAATGTGGTGGTACTCGGCATGCGGATGGAAAACGCCCAGCGGATGCTCGTCGGTCGTGATATTGCAGCGAAGCGCCAGGTAGGCCTCGTAAATCTCGCCGCCGGCATTGCCGCGGGAATCGACGCGGCGGATGACGGGCGTCACGGTGTTGTGGGCCACGCCGTCGGCCGTGTGTGCGATAACGCCCACCGACTCATCGGTCCACTCGCGCCAGGCGAGGATAATCTTCTCAGCAGCGTCGAGCAGCTGAGCGCGGTCATGCGAGCGCAGACGCAGCACCGAGAGCGGCCATTGCAGCACAGTGCCGGTGACCTGGTCAAATCCGGGCACGCTAAACTGCGAGACCTCGGCGGCATGCATCATGGGGAACTCGTGCGCACCGCCCTGGAAGTGGTCGTGCGAAAGAATCGAGCCGCCCACGATGGGCAGGTCGGCGTTGGAGCCAATAAAGTAGTGCGGGAACAGGTCGACAAAGTCGAGCAGACAGGTCAGACCCTTGCGGTCCACGTGCATCGGGCGATGCTCGGAGCTCATGGCAATGCAGTGCTCGTTATAGTACGCGTACGGGCTGTACTGGAAACCCCAGCGCTCGCCGTCGAGCTTAATAGGGATAACGCGCAGATTCTGGCGGGCGGGGTGAGCGCCGCCGTCGGCTGCGGCGGAGCGTCCGGGATAGCCCTCGTTTTCGATGCAGAGCTGGCAGGCGGGATACTTCTCGCCCGTGTTCTTGGCTACACCTGCCGCGGCGATATCGCGCGGGTCCTTCTCAGGCTTGGACAGGTTGATAGTGATCTCAAGATCGCCCCAGTTGGTGGGGGTGCTCCATTTGATGTTGCGCGCGATGGCGGCACGGCGCACGTAGCCGGCGTCGCAGCACAGGCCGTAGAACCAGTCGGTTGCGGCGCGGGACTCGTTGACGCCCATACGTCCGTTGAACTCTTCGTTTACAACCGAAGGCCTCGGCATGAGCGCGCCCATGATGCGCATGGCGATGCGGTCGCGGCCCGACGCCGTGTCCTCGGCGGCGCCGTTGGCAACGGCGGTCTCGGAAAGCGCGGCAAGCGTGCCTTCAAGGTCAAAGTCGGGCAAGGTATCGGGGTGCAAGAGCGAGAGTTTCTCAACCTGGAGCGCCCAGGCCATATCGAGCGCGGGCCCCGTAGCGCCGATGCACTCCAAAATGGTGTTGTATGCCCAGATGCGGTCGTCCTGGCCGATCATCGATCGGTGGATGGCGTACTCGATCAGGTTCTGTGCGGCCTCGCGCACGTCAGTCATTACAGCCATGCCGCGTAAGCCCCCTTGTCAGAGATGGCGTAGTGACGGGCAGAGCCCTCGCCCAGCCAGCCGTTCATCTTGGCAATGAAGGTGTCGACCAGGTCGAGCGGCACGAAGGCCTGGATGGTGCCACCAAAGCCGCCACCGTGGATACGGACGGCGCCGCGGCCGTCGAGCACGTGCTCGGCCAGCGCCAGGGCATACATGGAAGGCTGCTCGGAACCCAGCTTGGCAACAACATTCTGCAGGTACATGGCAGAGCTGGCGCCGGACTCGCGCGTCAGGACCAGGAACTGGTCGATGTCGCCGGCGTTCAGAGCTGCCCAGCGCTTGTCGACCAGGCCGTTCTCGTACCAGTAGTGAACGGCGCGCAGGCAGGCACGGTCGCCCAGTTTGGCGCGCAGCTCGGGGAGCCTGGCGTCAAAATCGGCAACGTCGACCTCGCACAGGCGTGCCTTGCCAAACTCGGCGGCAACGTCCTGCATCTCGCGCGGAACGGCGGCGTAGTCGTCGGTGGCGGCCACGTGGTCGGCACCGACCTTAACGAGCACGAGCGCATAGCCGTGATCCTCAAAGTTGAGCTCGAGCTTCTGGGTTTTAGGCTGAGCCTGGTCCTCAAAGTCCATGTAGGCAAGGCCGCCCAGGCACACGGCGGCCTGGTCCATCAGACCGCAGGGCTTGCCGTAATAGTTGTTCTCGGTGCGCTGGCTCATCTGCGCGAGCGCGACGGGCTCGATGGCGGGTGCGCCCCAGAGGGTTTCCATGGCGCGACCGTACGCGGCCTCGACGGCGGCAGAGCTGGAAAGACCGCCGCCCGAGGGGACGGAGCAGGTAAAGGCAAAGTCGAAGCCGTGGGGCTCAACGCCAAGGGCTGCAATCTCGTGGGCCATGCCGCGGACGAGGCTTGCGGACGTGCCCTTCTCGGACTCCTGAACGTCTAGCGTGTCGAGCGCGATTTCAAACGTGGGATAGCCCTCGTCGGCTACGCGAACCTTGTTGGAATCGGTTGCCACGGCGATGCCGTCGACGGCGACATCGAGCGAGCCGGCGATAACGTGGCCACCCTCGTGGTCGGTGTGGTTGCCGCTGATCTCGGAGCGGCCGGGCGCGTGCACATAGAGCACCTGGCGATCGCCGATGGGCCCAAACTCCTCCTCGAACAGCTTGGTGAGCGTGGCGAGTGTCTTTTCGTCGGGGGTGGTCATGGGAGTCCTTTCCTTGGCGCATACTGACGAGTTTTCCGTCGTAGTGAGTACGTTAACAATCTGAAGCGGCGTGAACTCAGCATCTACGATGCCGCACGTTACGGGCTATGTTAACGTACTCATAACACAACGCTTATCACTTTTTGAGAATCTGGTAATCGGTAGAAATTCAGCCGTGAACGGTATTGCCGTATGGACTTATAGAGCAGAAGAGTTGCGGATTGAAAAAGTAGAGTACGTTAACATGCGTCCGACGATAGCGGGCCTCGGCGCGGGGTGTATTTCTGCCCGGGCCGGCATGCACGCTATTCAGATCTCGCAACGGTGAAGGTGATCCTGTGGCAAGGCGCCCGTCCAACGATACAGGTACGCGTCCGGTCTCCATGGCCGACGTCGCCCGCGCTGCTGGCGTTTCGCAGCAGACGGTTTCGCGCGTCGCCAACGGCTTGCCCAACGTTAACGAGCAGACGCGCCAGCGCGTGCAGGCCGCTATGCAAGAGCTCGGCTTTCGTCCGAGTTATGCTGGTCGCTCGCTGCGCGACGGCCGCTACCATTCGGTCGGTCTGTGCGTCAACGATGTCACCAAGTTTGGCAACCTCTCAATGATCGACGGCATCGCCAGCGCTGCTCGCGAGCATAATTGCGCCATCACGCTGGTCGAGATGTCCAAGACCGAGGAGTTTTCGCTTGCCGAGGCAACGCGTCGTATGGCCGCGCTGCCTGTGGACGGCATCATTATCGGCATGAGCCGTATGGCGCCCGATTTTGAGACGTTTGATCCACTGCCGGGCATTGGCACGGTCATCGTTACCATGTACGCGCACCCGCGGGTGACCACGGTAGACTCCGATCATTACGGCTGCTCGCTCTTGCTTATGAATCACCTGTTTGAGCTGGGGCATGAGCAAATTCGCTATATTGGCGGCCCGTCGTTCTCGGTTGACGAGCAATTTCGTCGCGCCGGCTGGCAGGATGCGCTCGAGCGTAAGCACATTAAGCCACAGGCGCCGCTCGAGGGTGACTGGTCTGCCAACAGCGGTTACGAAGCTGGCAGGTACCTGGCCGAGCACGATCGCACCATGACGGCGATTTACGCGGCAAACGACCAGATGGCAAACGGCGCCATTGCAGCGCTGCGCGATAGCGGCCTGCGCGTGCCCGAGGACGTGAGCGTGGTGGGCGTCGATGACTCGCTCGACGACTTTGTCGCGCATAACGAGCTCACGACCGTTCGATTCGATCTACATCAGCGCGGACGCGAGGTATTCGAGCATGCGGTTCCCGAGGCGGGTACGGCGGGCAAAACTGTTGCCATTCGTATTCCCGGCCGGCTCATCATTCGACATAGTACGGCGGCACCGCGCGCATAGTTTGTGCAGGTAAACGGCGCTTTATCGCATTTCAATAACAATCGGTAGGGATGCTAGCAGATAGCCGTGGCTCTAAAGGCGAGTGCTATGATAGACGGGTTCTTTTGTCTATCTAGGAGGCTTTGCCTGATGGAGATCACCAAGGATATCCGCTACATTGGCGTCAACGATCACGACATTGACCTGTTCGAGGGCCAGTACGACGTGTCCGAGAACGGTATGGCATACAACAGCTACGTTATCTTGGGCGATAAAAACGCTGTCGCCGATTCGGTCGACGCTGGCTTTGTCGACGAGTGGCTCGGCAACCTCGAGGCCGCGCTCGATGGCCGTACGCCCGACTACCTGGTTGTTCATCACATGGAGCCCGATCACTCCGCCGGTATCGCCGCCTTTATGGAGCGCTATCCCCAGGCACAGATTGTGGCCAGCGTGGGTGCTTTCCGCATGATGGTCAACTACTTTGGCACCGACTACCCCGAGCGCAAAATGGTCGTCAAAGAGGGCGACGTGCTCGATCTGGGCGGTCACAGCCTAACGTTTGTCGGCGCTCCCAACGTTCACTGGCCCGAGGTGATTTTCTCCTACGAGTCCACCGACAAGGTACTCTTTAGTGCCGACGGCTTTGGCAAGTTCGGTGCTAACGACATCGAGGACCCGGAAGGCTGGGCTTGCGAAGCGCGCCGCTACTACTTTGGCATCGTCGGTAAGTTCGGCAAGTTCGTGCAGGCCGTGCTCAAGAAGGCCGCCGGCCTGGACATCCAGATCATCTGCCCGCTCCACGGCCCCGTGCTGACCGAGAACCTGGGCTACTACCTCGACACCTATAACACCTGGTCGAGCTATCAGCCCGAGGACGAGGGCATCACGATTGCCTATGCGAGCGTGTATGGCCATCTGAAGGCTGCCGTCGAGGAACTCGCATCTGCGCTTGAGGCTCGCGGCCAGAAGGTTTCCGTCTTTGACCTGGCTCGCGACGATATGGCCGAGGCCGTTGAGGATGCGTTCCGCTACGACCGCCTGGTGCTCGCTTCCATCACCTATCAGGGCGAGATCTTCCCGTTCATGAGCACCTTTATCCATACGCTCGCCGAGCATGCCTACCAGAACCGCACCGTGGCGCTCGTCGAGGCCGGCTCTTGGGCGCCCGCTGCTGCCAAGGTTATGACCAAGGAGCTCGAGGGCATGAAGGACATCACCCTGGCGCAGAACAAGGTGACCGTGCTGGGCTCGCTCAACGACGCCTCGCGCGCTCAGATCGAGGCCCTCGCCGACGAGCTGTCCAAGTAGCGACACGTTCACTTTTGACGCTCAACCATCACAACCACCACAAAGGGGACAGGCACCTTTGTGGTGGTTTTTATTTAGTTGACGGCGATGATGAGGGCTGGACGTGCGCCGTCGGCGGTCTTGGCGATTGAGGTGGCAACGGCGCCTTCGGGGTCTCGGTCCATCACGATGGCGTCGACATCGGTCAGCTTGGCAAAGCGGTACATGCCGCGTCCGTTAACCTTGCTGGCGTCCATGAGGGCGACGCTTTGATGGGCCGCGGCGATCATAGCCGTTTTGGTCTCGGCCATCTGCGGAAAGTCGGTCGTAAAGCCGCAGCTGGAGACAAAGGCGCCGGGGCACATGACGGCCAGATCGGCATGGACCATTTGGAGCGCCTGCATGGTGAGCGGTCCGTACAGATAACGATGGCCTTTGCGTAGCGCCCCGCCCAGCATGACGACATCGACCGAGGGCATGCTCTCGTCGATATAATCGGCAATGGTAATGTCGGCCGTGATAACGGTGATGCCGTTGCGCTGATCGAGGAGCCGGACGAACTCGAGCGCCGTGGTGCCCGAGTCGACGAGCAACGTGTCGCCGTCATTGACGAACTCGATGGCGCTTTGCGCGATGGCCTGCTTGGCGGCGACGTTGACATTGATGCGGCGATCCTGCGTGGAAACAGTCAGACGCTTGTGGAGCGATACGGCGCCGCCATGCGTGCGGCGCAGCTTGCCGGACTCCGCGAGTGCGTCCAGGTCGGCGCGAGCGGTGACAGAGGACACGCCAAAGGTCTGGGCAATTTCTGCCACCTGCACCGAGGCGTTATGCTCGAGCATCTCCATGATGGCGGCACGACGCTCATCGGCGAAGGCTCGGGTTGTTGCGTGGGCCATAGCTGCTCCATTCTCGGCCAAATTTGCAGGAATTGTGTTGACTCTATTTTCGTTCATTTTCTTTTTGAGTAAGAAAATACCTTTCGATTACTTATCTTTTCTATAAAAGAAAGACGCTGAACGCTCAAAATTCAATATCGAACATGTCCGCTCGGTTCGAATTCCTTCCGTTTACTTTTCAAAAACGACTGTATTGACCTGCATGGGCTCAATATCTCGCACGTGCAAAGCCGCTGAATTTCATACAATGAGCGCAGTAAAACGCAAGGTAAAACGCCTTGTGAACAACTACGCCCGATGTCCAGATGCGGGCGAGGGAGAGGAGCAAACGCTCATGGCACTTGTTACCACCGAAAAGATGCTCAAGGACGCTCAGGCCGGCCACTACGCCGTCGGCGCGTTCAACGTCGAGAACCTCGAGTTTGTTATGGCCGTTCTGGCCGCTGCCGAGGAGACCAAGTCCCCCGTCATCATGCAGACCACCCCGGGCACCATCAAGACCGCTGGTCTGGACTACTTCTACGGCATGGTCAAGGCTGCTGCCGAACGCGCTTCCGTGCCCGTCGCTCTGCACCTCGATCACGGCGATGGCTACGACCGCTGCATGCAGGCTTTCCGCACGGGCTACACCTCTGTCATGATCGACGGCTCGCACGAGTCCTTCGAGGACAACATCGCCCTGACCAAGTCCGTCGCCGACGCTGGCCGCGCTATGGGCGTGCCCGTCGAGGCCGAGCTCGGTAAGGTTGGCGGCAAGGAGGACGACGGTCCCGCGGTTGAGGGCGAGAGCCCCTACACCGATCCGGCCGAGGCCAAGGAGTTCGTTGAGCGCACCGGCTGCACCTCCCTCGCTATTGGCGTTGGCACCAGCCACGGTGTGTACACGAGCGATCCGCACATCGAGCAGTCCGTGGTCAAGGCCATCCGCGACGCCGTCGACGTGCCGCTGGTCCTGCACGGCACCTCCGGTGTGCCCGATGAGCAGGTTGCCGAGGCTGTGAAGAACGGCATCTGCAAGGTTAACTACGCCACCGAGCTGCGTCAGGCCTACACCAAGGGCTTCATGGCCTACATGGCCGAGAACCCCGCCTGCTTCGACCCCAAGAAGCCGGCCAAGGAGGGCATGCGTGAGATCACCGAGCTGGTTAAGATCCGCATGACCAACCTCAACTCTGTGGGCAAAGCAGAGTAACAGCAAGGGTACTCTGATCCCACCGGACGGTTTGGGCGGGTCCCGTACTTAGTTTCCAAAACGTCCTCGCGCATGAAGGCCCCCGTTGTCTCCCTTCTTCGAAGCGTTGACAACGGGGGCCTTCGCGCTGCGGAATGATTTTGGAAACTAAGTACGGGACCCGCCCAAACCGTCCTGCTCAATCGCCCTTGTGGCGTTAGGGCTGAAAGGGTGGGGCGCATGGGGCGCTTTGTTGGTGGGGGCTAGTATGCCCGGGCTTGGTTGGGGAATGCCTGGTCTAGTGAGGCTTGGAGTTTTTCGAAGGATGTCTGCAGGTTGAGGTGTTGGTCTGCAGAGCGTTTGGGTTTGGGAGTTGGGGAGTCGAGGAGGCCGTCTCTCTGTGTCGGGGGGAAGGAGAAAAGGTCTGCATGTTTTAGGGATGGCTGCCGTGCTACGGCATTGGAAGAATGCATGCTTATGCGGCCTCCTCGATGTCCACCAAAAGGTTGCGCACGGGGTGTGCTGCTAGGTCCCGTGCGTTGGCAGTATTATGCCGCGAGCGCAGATAAGGAAGCGCTAAAGAAAGGCTTAATGAGGTTTGACGTTGCGATGAAACCGCAGTTAAAAGCTATCGAGTAACACTCTTGAAAGGTTTTGAGCTTAAGGACTTTCTAAGGTTTGTGACGCGGATATGGCTCGCCTGTGTGAGGCGTGTGGACGGCTCGTTCCTAGCGCTGCGGTGCGGCGGCGCGCACCTGCTCGATGACCTTTTCCATCGTGGCGTCGATGCGGTCTTTCTTGAGCTCACATTCCCAGATGGTTATAGGCGTCCAGCCCATTTGAGTGAGTGCTGCCACGGCGGTGTGGTCGCGCTCGACGTTGCGACGAAACTTTGCTTCCCATAATTCAACATTGCGCTTGGGCTGGCTGGGGTTGCACTTAGGGCAGCGGTGCCAAAAGCAGCCGTTGACGAAGATGGCGATCTTGCGTCCGGGGAAGGCGATGTCGGGTTTTCCGGGCACCTTCCATTCCAGACGGTATCCCGTAAGGCCTGCGGCGCGCAGGCGCTGGCGAACGAGCAGCTCTGGCTTGGTGTTGGCGCGCTTGTTGCCCTTCATGGACTTTTTTATAGCGGCGCGACGGCGCACGAGCTCACGCTCGTCGGCGGAAAGGTCCGAGGTGTCGATGCCGTCGAGTAGGCCGGGCTTGGGACGCTTCTTGCTGCGGCGCTTAGGTGCGCGCTTGGGTTTGGCGGCTGTGTTGGGCGCGGCGTCATCGGCGGAGCTTGCCTCGAGCCGGTCTTCCTTCAGCTCAATCAGGGCATCAATGAGCCCCTTGTCGGCGGGCATCCACTCGACGGTGGCAAGCGAGGTGCGCGGAATCCAGCGGATATCGAGCTGACGGTCGTGCTTCTGGGGCTCATCGGATTCATCGGCGAGCGAGCAGTAGTAGCACTCCATGGAGAGATGGAAATCGGGGTAGTCGTACTCAACGGTGTAAAAATCGCGCAGGTTGGTGACTTTCACCTGCAGCTCTTCCATAAGCTCTCGGCGTACGGCGTCTTCGGGTGTCTCGCCGCGCATGAGCTTGCCGCCCGGAAACTCCCAAAGTCCCTGCATGTCGCCGTAGCCGCGCTGCACGGCAAGCAGCTCATCAGATCCTTCCTTGCGGATGATTCCAGCGGCAACATGAACAGTCTTCAACAGGAGTCCTCTCTCAATATCAGCACGTGACAGGGTAGCTACCTGTACCTTACACAACGGTAAGGCAAGCGTAAGCCATATCGATGGTAGCCGACTCGGCTTCTTGCGACTATAGATGCCGTAGACTAATCGCAAGAAAGGACTCGGTATGCAAACCACGCACATGGCGACCCCGGTACTGGAGGTCGCGCATCTCGAAAAGGTATATGGAGCGCTGGGCAATGTGACCCGCGCGCTCAACGACGTCAGCTTTACCGTCAACCGCGGCGAATTCGTTGGCATCATGGGCGCCTCGGGCTCGGGCAAGTCGACGTTGCTCAACTGCGTGTCGACCATCGATAGCGCTACGAGCGGCATCATTCGCATCAACGGCCAGGACGTGACGCGCATGAAGCAGGCCAAGCTCTCGCAGTTCCGCCGCGAGGAGCTCGGCTTTATCTTCCAGGACTCCAACCTGCTCGATACGCTCACGGCGCGCGAGAACATCGCCCTGCCGCTCACCATCGCCCGCACAAACTCGGCAGAGATCTCGACCCGCGTGCAGGATGTGGCAGCGCGCCTGTCTATTAGCCAGGTGCTCGACAAGTACCCCTACCAGATGTCCGGCGGTCAGCAGCAGCGCGTTGCCGCGGCTCGCGCGCTCGTCACTGACCCCACCATGATCATGGCCGACGAGCCCACCGGCGCCCTCGATTCCAAGAGCGCCCGTCTGCTGCTCGAGAGCCTGGAGGCCCTGAATCGCCGCCTGCGCGCCACGGTGCTCATGGTCACGCACGACAGCTTTGCCGCCAGCTACACGAGCCGTGTGCTGTTTATTCGTGACGGCAAGATCTTCACCGAGCTGCGCCGCGGCGACACCGACCGCCGAGAGTTCTTCGACCGCATTATGGAGGTCGTTGCCATGATGGGCGGTGAGGGCTCCGATGCTCTGTAAACTCGCTTGGGGCAACGTCCGCCGCGCCGGCCGCGACTACCTCGTCTACCTTTTGACGCTCACCCTGGGCGTCACGGTCTTCTATGCCTTTAACACCATTTCGATGCAGGTCGACATCGCCGGCATCGATGAAGAGGGCTTGGCGCAGGTTATGGGCAGCATGCTCGGCTATCTGACGTACTTTTTGGCCGGTGTCATGGCCTTTTTGATGGTGTACGCCAATAACTTCATCATGAAACGCCGCAAAAAGGAGTTTGGTCTGTACCAGGTGCTCGGCATGGGCCGCGGGCGCGTCGCCACGATCATGGCGCTCGAGACGGTGATCGTCTCGGTCGTGGCCTTTGTCGCCGGCATTGTGCTGGGTGTGGGACTCTCCCAGCTCATGACGTTCTTTACGGCTTCGCTCTTTAAGACACAGATCGCCAATTTTCACTTCTTCTTCTCGATGCACGCGTTCAACCTGACCCTTGCCTGCATGCTCGTGATGTTCGTACTCACGTTACTGCTGAACCTGCGCGCCGTTCGTCGCACTAAGCTCATTGAGCTTATGGGTGCCGAGCGTCGCAACGAGAGCATCAAGACACGCAACCCCTGGATCGCGATTGCCATCTTTGCCGTGGGCGTGGTGCTTGTGGGCGTGGCCTATTACCGTCTGCTACGTGATGGGTTTCCGCTAACCGCGACGGACAGCAAGCTGCAAGAGGCCATGAGCCAGTTTGGCATTACAACCGCTATGGTTACAGTGGGCACCTTTGCGCTGTTCTGGGGACTCTCGGGCATGCTTATCAAGCTGCTGCAGAGCCTGCGCAGCGTGTATTGGCGCGGCCTCAACATGTTTACCGTGCGCCAGCTTGCGGCCAAGGTCAACACGGTGTGCTTTTCGATGGGCGTCATCGCGATGCTCCTGTTTTTGGCCATCACATCGGTGACGTGCGGTATGTCAATTGCCAACGTGATGAACGAAAACCTGGAGCGCTATAACCCTGTTGACGTGTCTCAGACGTATATCTATTACACGCCCGAAACGCTCGACTACTACAAGGAGTATGTCAATCCGTCTGAGGCCGATCGCATGGTGCTGGCCGATACAACGGTCGATTTGTACGCTGCATGGCATGGCGAGCGCAAGTCGGCGGACAACAACGACGAGACCGGCAAGAAGGTGGATATCGCCGATGTTGCCGGTGAGCATGTGCAGATCGATTCGTATCTGAGTTACCCGCTTGGCGGCTCGGGCCCCTCGGTGGTGGCGGGCGAGATGTGCAAGGCCATGGGCGAAAAGCTTCCCAAGGCGCTTGAGGGAAGCAACGCCGATGCGATGGGTCTGTTTGTGACGCCGGCGAGCCAGTACAACAGACTGCGCCAGATGATGGGCGAGGAGCCGGTGCACATCGGTCACGACCAGTATCTGCTCACGTGCGATATGGGCGGTGAGCTGGGCGACCTGTACACCAAATACATGGCCGGCGGCCATATCCTCACCTTGGGCGGGCATGAGCTCAAGCCCGCAACCGATAAGTCGGACGAGGACACGGCGGCCATCGCCAACTCGGCGATGGGCAGCAATCCCGGTACCGTGGTCGTAGCCGATGAGCTGCTGTCCCAGCTTAATCTGCAGCCGTATTCCAGTAGCCTGCTCGTTAACTACGAACAGGGGATGGATAGAACCGAGGCAGACGAGAGCATTAAATACACCATGCTCGACAATCTGCTCGTTGACGGCAAGGAGCCGGGGTCATGGGGTGTCTTCATCACGCGTTCCGAGATGTACACGCAGGCGGCACAGATGAACGGCATGATTAGCTATCTGGCCATCTACATTGGCTTTGTACTGGTCGTTGCATGCGCGGCGATACTGTCGATCCAGCAGCTCTCCAACGTGGCCGACGGCAGCCGCAGCTATCGTGTACTGGCACAGATCGGCTGCGACGACCGCCAGATTCGCCATTCGGTGATGGCGCAGCAAGCGGTATTCTTCCTGTTCCCGCTGGCAGTGGGCCTGGCGCACTCCTTTGTGGCACTTAAGGTGATCATCGAGATGGAGAGTACGTTCGGAGATATGAGCATCGGCGGCACCGTGGGCCTCACCTGTGCAATCTTCCTGGCAGCATACGGTGGCTACTTCCTGGTGACGTACCTCATGAGTGCCGGCATGGTGCGAGCTGCCATAGCCACCCGCTACAGCGAATAGGCGACCTAAAGCAAAACAATCGCAGGTCGAGCATAAGTCAGCGAAAACGCCCCTAAGCGAGCAAGGTGACG
>CABUZD010000040.1 GCA_902495945.1 uncultured Collinsella sp. | reverse complement strand
CCCGGAGCGCAGTAAATGCTGCGCTCCGGGCCCCGCTCGTTGCAACGTAGTCGGAATAATAGGAATCCCCGTTTTTCACTCCTGCAATCCCGCGGCACAAGACATGTTAAGCCGTTAGCAAAACTTGCAAAAGTTAGCAAAAGTTGCAAAAACTAGCAAAACCTGCAAAGGGGCCACCATGGATCGCAGCAAATGTCTCCGCCATGCCAGGCATGCTCGAAGATATTATCGAGCGAACCAAAGAAGCCGCAGATAGCTACCTCTCACAGCCTCACGCGCGCATAAACGGTGTTCAAATTGGCCCAGTGGGCATCGATTGGACATATGCTCAAGAGGCTCAGGGCAACTGGCGCACGCGCATGAATGGCGTCTTCAGGCAACTCGAGAAGCATGACATCGAGCTTCTCTCGAAACGACCTATCGGGAGCTTTCCGATAAAGACATTGAGTTTTTGCTCGCGATGCTGCCCGATTCTGGCCCCAGCAGGGTCTCGGAGATAGCCAAACGCATGGGCGTCGCCAGCAACTACGCAAGCCAATACAAACGCCGCCTCCTGGAGGACGGCGTCATCGGAGAGCGCGGGCGTGGTCTCGTTGGCTTTGACATCCCCGCATTCAGGGAGTTCCTGAGTGAGAAGGCCTCCTAGCACGCCGGAATTGTCCGCGGAAGCATCAACGCATGGCAATCAGCATTCCTCTTGGTAAGGACAGCAAGCATTTCAACCAACACCGATTGCCATGCGCTCTTCTTGTCCTTAGGCGAGCATGTGAGCGAGCTCTCGCACCTCTTCCAGCTTGGGCGAGGAGGCCATGCTGTCGCGCTCGGTCATACCGCTGATGGTGACAATGCCCTGGTCCTCCCACTTACAGTACGCGCAGGCTGACTTGTACATAGCGATCGCCGCATCATAGACGCCCTCACTGTGACTATCGAGCAAAAGGGCCGTCTTGGTGAACGGGAAGCCCGTGGCACCGAAGGCGTACAGGCGGTCGATGGCGGCTTTCTCCTGCGCGGTGATATCAAACCAGTAGATGGGCGAAGCGAAGACAACCATGTCGGCGCCTTTCAGTGACTCAATCACGTCGGCCATGTCGTCCTTCTGCACACAGGTGCCCTCATGGGCGAAGCAGTACTGGCATCCCAGACAACCAGCGATCTTTTTGCCGGCAACGCGGACGACCTCGACCGTATGGCCGGCCTCGCGCGCGGTCTCAGCAAACGCCTCGACCATGGTGTCGGTATTGGCTCCCTTGCGCGGGCTACCACTCAATACAACGATATTCATAGAAATCTCCCTCCTTCATGCCGCAGGCGCGCGGCATATTTTCTTGTAGCCAAAACGGATGGAGCTATTCAAGCACCTCGTTTCAGCTACTCCCACTCTTTAGAAGAATCGTTGCTGGAGACTTGGCATTGAATCGAGGCACGCCTTATTTCAGATATTCCTCAAAGAATGCCTTCAGCTTTCCAAACGGAATGATGTCCATCTGATCGTAAAGGTCGGTGTGGCTGGCACCAGGGATAATGAGCAATTCCTTGTTGTCCCCCGTCAGCTTGCCGTACGCGGTTTCGCTGAAATAGCGGGAGTGCGCCTTCTCGCCATGCACCAGCAACACAGCAGAGCGGATTTCGCTGCTGTATTGCAAAATCGGCATATTCAAAAATGACAGCGAAGACGTCGCATTCCAGCCACCGTTGGAGTTCAGGCTGCGGGGATGATAGCCTCGCGGAGTTTTATAGTAGGCATAATAGTCCGCTACAAACTGCGGCGCATCCTCCGGTAGCGGATCGACCACGCCGCCCGCCAGCGCGTAGCTGTCATTTTTATAGTCCTCGGTGCGCTGCGCGTTCAGCGCTTTCCGCTTTTCGAAGCGCGCCTGCTCGGAATCCTCGGCATCAAAATAGCCGTTTGCGGTCACGCGGGTCATATCGTACATGGTCATAGCCGCGGTGGCCTTGATGCGGGTGTCGATGGCTGCGGCATTGATTGCCATGCCGCCCCAACCGCAGATGCCGATGATACCGATGCGCTCCGGGTCAACGCTATTCTGCACAGAGAGGAAATCCACCGCTGCGCAGAAATCCTCGGTGTTGATGTCCGGCGATGCCACATAGCGGGGCGTACCGCCGCTCTCGCCGGTATAGGACGGGTCGAAGGCAATCGCGAAAAAGCCCAGCTCCGCCATTTTCTGCGCATAAAGGCCGGACGTTTGCTCCTTCACCGCGCCAAACGGACCGCTGACGGCGATGGCAGGCAGCTTGCCCTCCGCGTTCTTTGGCACGTAGACGTCGGCCGCCAGCGTGATGCCGTATCGGTTGTGGAAGGTCGCCTTACTGTGCTCAACCTTGTCGCTTTTGGGGAACACCTTGTCCCATTCCTGCGTCAGATTCAACTGTTCCATGTTTAAGCCTCCTTGTTAGTCGCTGTAAGGTATTCCTCGTCGTCCACGGGCTCCAGCCACTCGTTGGAGGTCTCCTCGCCCGGAACCTCCAGCGCGAGATGGGAGAACCAGCTGTCGGGCGCGGCCCCGTGCCAGTGCTTTACGCCCGCGGGAATATTTACTACATCGCCCGGGCACAGCTCCTGTGCCGGTTTGCCCCATTCCTGGTAAAACCCTCGACCAGCCACGCAGACAAGGATCTGTCCGCCACCGCTTTTGGCGTGATGGGTGTGCCAGTTGTTGCGGCAGCCGGGCTCAAACGTAACGTTGTAAATGCCGACCTGCTCGGTGGAAAGAGGCGCGAGGTAGCTTTGCCCGATAAAGTACTTCGCAAATGCGTCGTTGGGGGCACCGATGGGAAAGGCCATCTCGTTTTGGTGCTTGGTCTTTTCATCGGCATCGTCGCCCTCGTCTGCCCAGACCTCCTTCGCCATGCGGAAGGCCGCCCATGCCTTGGGCCAGCCTGCGTAAAACGCCGCGTGCGTAAGGATTTCCGCTATCTCCGTCCTGGTCACGCCATTGTTCTTTGCGGACATCAGATGGTATTGGAACGAAGAGTCCGTCAGCCCCTGTGCCATCAAGGCAACCACCGTCACCACGCTGCGGTCTCGAAGGGAGAGCTCGCCCTCCCGGCTCCACACCTCGCCGAACAGCACGTCGTCGTTGAGCTGTGCGAATTTGGGGGCAAAGTCCCCCAGGGCATCTCTGCCCGCCGTCTGCTTAATTGCCATGATCGATTTCCTCCTATCGATGGTTCTAAACACGAATCTGCTTACGCGCGGGCAAGCGCCCCGCCTCCCGCGCGCCGTTGGCGAAAACCGCCGCCAACGTCTCGGAATTCCCGCTCTTTCGAGGACTTGAAGAGACCATCAAAACCGTTTTGCTCATTGCGGAATACCCCTTGAACTCCCGATTTATATTGACGAGAATGAAGGTAATACCTAAACCTGACTTTAAGTCAAGGAATGAATTCGAGATTTATCCGGAGGGGTCATGTACACAATCGGACAGGTGGCGGAGATGTTCGGTCTGCCCACATCCACGCTGCGGTATTACGACAAGCAAGGATTGTTCCCGGAATTGGAGCGGACGTCAGGCATACGCCGATTTGGCGAAACGGAACTCGAAGCGCTTCGGGTCATCGAATGCCTGAAGAGGGCGGGAATGGAGATCAAGGACATCCGTCTGTTCATGGAATGGTGCGCAGAGGGGCCATCGACCTACCCCCAGCGCAAGGCCATGTTCGAGGAGCGAAAGGCCCACATGGAGTCGGAGATCGCGAACATGAACCGTGCGCTGGATATGCTGAAGTTCAAATGCTGGTACTATGAGCAGGCGATTCAAGATGGCAACGAGGATAGAGTGAAGGCGCTGATTCCCGACGATTTGCCGGAAGAGATCAAAGATACCTACGATAGCGCCCACACTCAATAATGCCGCCCGATGCTCAAGGGGCTTTGGCAAGGAGTCGTTTAGGCAGACATGCAAAAAGAAAGCCTCCGAACAGAAGGTTCGGAGGCTGTTATTCCCGTCATTTCGCTGATGGCTTTGCTCTACGGCGACGCCGAAACAACATCGGGCGGTACTCGACGGTATCAAAACGCAAGCTCAGAAGCCAGTTCCCGTTATTCCCATAGGCATAAGCGCATCTGTTCGCGATTGCCTATCGATGCTTTGCCTCGAGCACGGCAGACACCGCATCGAGGAACTCCCGCACATGGTCTGCGGGGTGCGGCGAATGAAGCAGCCCGTAAGACACGAGACAGTCCCAATCGGTAGGGACGGTTTTGAGCATGGGGTGGACGTTGGCCCACAACGGCAGCGTCGCAAGCGCGAGGTCCTCGTTCGCGCCGCGATTGAACACCTCCACCCGATATTGCGGGAAGTCTACGAGCGCGATTTGAGGATGATGCAAGAGTATCTCGTCGCGTACGCGGTCGATTTCGGTGTTCCAGCCCCGGCGTATAAGCATAAGACTGTGATTGTGGAGGTCGTCGAATGTGACGATGTCGCGTTTGGCGAGCTCGCTGTCGACGGGAACGGCGCACCAGAGCGGCTCGCGCGAAAGCTCGAGGCCCAGGCACCCGCGCTCTTTAAGAAAGGCATCGTCGAAAATCCCCACCACGATATCCATGTCTTGCCCGAGGTTCGCCAAACCGCGCGCCGCCGAGGGTGTGTTTTCAAACGTGACCACCTGAAGGCTCATGCCAGGGCAACGTTCCTTCACCTTCGGCCATAGCTTCGTGAGCGGCGTGCTGGGCGTCATGAGCGACACTCCCACGCGGATGATGCGCTTCTCTCCGCGCTCGGCGACGCGGGCGCGTGCGATTGATTCTTGAGAGTACTGCACGATATGGCGGGCGTCGGCGAGCAGCGACCTGCCTGCTCGCGTAAGCGAAAGCCCCTGATGCGATCGGTGGAACAGCGTAAGGCCTAGCCGCGACTCCAGCAGGTTCATCTGCTTGATGACGGCCGTGGGCGTGATGAAGGACTCTTGTGCCGCCTTGGAGAAGCTGCCCGCCTCCGCCACGCGGATGAAAGTGTCAAGCTGTGGGTTGTACATCGATCCTCCTGTCACGCATTATGTGCCGTATATACCCCATGGTTATATCCATCATTCCAACGTGAACTTCTCGCACGTCAGTAAACGCCGTAGCCTTGTATTCGAAAAGTCACCATAAGGAGGAGACCATGGAGTATCTGAAGCTCAACAACGACGTAGAGATGCCCATCGAGGGTTTGGGCACCTTCCTCATGACCCCGGCCGAGGCCGAGGCGGCCGCAACCGCCGCGCTCGCGGCTGGCTACGAGCACATCGACACCGCCAACGCCTACATGAACGAGCGCGCCGTGGGCCGTGCCATCGCCAAGAGCGGCATCGCGCGCGACAAGATCTTCGTCTCCACCAAGCTCTGGCCGAGCGTCTACGACGCGGGCATGCCGGCGGTGGACGCCACGCTCCAGCGCCTGGGGCTCGACTACGTCGACATGCTCATCCTGCATCAGCCGGTAGGCGACTACCTGGCCGCGTGGCGCATGATGGAGGAGGCGTGCCACGCGGGCAAGGTGCGCGCCCTCGGCCTCTCCAACTTCCCGCAAGACAAGATCGCCGAGGTCATCGAGGTCGCCGACATCAAGCCGCAGCTCGTGACCGTTGAGTGCCACCCCTACCACGCCCAGCGCGACCTGCGCGCCTACCTCGCGCCGTACGGCACGGTGATCGAGGCGTGGTACCCGCTCGGCCACGGCGACAAAGGTCTTCTGGAGGAGCCCGTCTTCGTCGCTCTCGCCGAGAAGTACGGCAAGACCCCGGCCCAGGTGATCCTGCGCTGGCACGTGCAGATGGGCACCTCCATCATCCCCGGCTCCAAGAACCCCGCCCACATCGCCGACAACGCGAACATCTTCGACTTCTCCCTCACCGAAGACGAGATGGCCGAGATTGCCAAGCTCGACGGGACCATGACCTACTACACCGCCACTGAGGAAGCACTCGCGGGCTACCTGGCCATACGCCCCGATTTCGACGCGCAGGAGTAGCGCTCAGACGATAACGGACCAACCAAGCCGCCGCCGAGGACCAGTCGACTGTCGAGGACGAGCCCGCCGCAGCGCCCGCTGCAGACGGCAACGTCCTTGTAGCCTACTACTTGGCACAGTGCCACACCGCTGTCGTAGCTCAGGCCATCGCCGACGAGCTCGGCGCCGATCTCTTTGAGGTGACGCCTAGAACCCGCGGGTTATAACCCCGTGCGCACCCCAGCGTTATAGAACCCTCACCAACGGAAACTTCCGCCGCCGCGGCGCCCCTCGTATGGTGGATACGTCAAGTTGCGAGAAAGGAAGGCACCATGGACTACATCACCTTGAACAACGGCGTCAGGATGCCGCAGCTCGGCTTCGGCGTGTACCAGATCCCAGACGTCGCGGAATGCCAGCGCGCCGTGGAGGACGCGCTCTCGGTCGGCTACCGGCTGCTCGACACGGCCGCGAGCTACGGCAACGAGGAGGCGGTCGGGGCCGCCATTCGTGCGAGCGGCCTGCCGCGCGACGAGGTGTTCGTGACGACCAAGCTATGGATGTCGGATGTGAGCTACGAGGGGGCCAAGCGCGGCTTCGACGCGTCGCTCAAGCGACTGGGGCTCGACTACGTCGACCTCTACCTCATCCATCAGCCGTTCGGCGACGTCTTCGGCGCGTGGCGCGCCATGGAGGAGCTCTACGAGCAGGGCGTTATCCGCGCCATAGGCACAGCTAACTTCTACCCCGATCATCTCGCAAACCTCATCTCGTTCAACCGCATCGCCCCCGCCGTGAACCAAGTCGAGTGCAACGTGTTCTTCCAGCAGCGCGAGGCGCAGGAGTACATGGCCGGCAAGAAGGTGGCCATGGAGGGCTGGGCGCCCTTTGCGGAGGGCAGAAACGACCTCTTCCGCAACGAGGTCCTCGCTCGCATCGGCGAGGCGCACGGCAAGACGGTCGCCCAGGTCGTGTTGCGCTGGCTGCTGCAGCGCGGTGTGGTCTGCATCCCTAAGAGCACGCACCGCGATCGCATGGAGCAGAACTTCGACGTCTTCGACTTCGCGCTGGGCGACGACGAGATGGTCGCCATCGCCGCGCTCGACACCGGGCGCAGTGCGTTCTTCGACCACCACGACCCCGCCACCATCGAATGGATGTCCGGGCTCGTGCGCAACGTGTAGACGAGCGTCAGGCCGCACTGATAACTTACTAGGAGGAATTGCCATGAACTCATTCACGTACGACTACCCGGTCAGGAACTACTTCGGCGAGGGTGCCATGGACCAGGCACTCGACGCCGAGATGGGCGCCATGGGCAAGACAGTGATGCTCGCCTACGGCGGAGGTTCGGTCAAGCGAACCGGCGTCTACGGCCACGTGGTCGATAAGCTCACGAGCGCGGGCAAGCGCGTCGTGGACTTCGGCGGCATCATGCCCAACCCGACCTACGAGAAGTGCCAGGAAGGTGCCGCACTCGCACGCGAGGAGCAGGTCGACTTCATTCTCGCCGTCGGCGGCGGGTCGGTCTTCGACTGCTGCAAGGTGGTCTCCGCACAGGCGATGCTTGACGAGGACATCGAGACGTTAGAGCACGACTACGGCAAGATGCAGAGCTCGTTCATCCCCATGGGCTGCATCGTGACGCTCTCCGGCACGGGCGCCGAGCAGAACAACGGCGCCGTCATCACCAACGAGGAGACGCACGTGAAGGGCGCCTATCTGGGGGCGATGCCCATGTGGGCGGCGCTCGACCCGGCGCTCACGCTCACCGTACTGCACGCGCAGTTCATGAGTGGCGCGTTCGACACGCTCTCGCACTGCATGGAGAGCTATTTCGGAAGCCCGCGCGGGCGCAATGTCACCGACGACATCAACCTCGCCATCCAGTGTAACGTCATCCGCAACATGCGGATCATCGCGGACGACAATCAGAACCTCGAGGCGCTCAGCGAGCTCGTATACGACTCCGCTATGGCCGAGAACGGCGTGCTCAAGATCGGCAAGTCAACGGACTTCCAGGCGCACATGATCCAGCACCAGTACGGCGCGTACACCCACACCAACCACGGAATGGGCCTCGCGGTCATCCACCCTGCGCTCTACCGCCACCTGGTCCCCGAGGCGCCCGCGCAGTTCGCCCGCTGGGCGCGCGAGGTGTGGGGCGTCGACGCCAAGGGCAAAGACGACCTTACGGTGGCGCTGGAGGGCATCGACCGCCTGCAGACGTTCATCGGCGAGATGGGGCTTCCCACGAGCTTCGCCGAGATGGGCTCCGACGCATCCGACGAGACGCTGCACAAGGTTGCGGACACCTGCGTGCTCACCGACGGCTGCGCCAAGAAACTGGAGCGCAGCGAGGTGTTCCAGATTCTGACCGAGTGCCTCTAGATCGGCGCTCCGTCCCGATCCGCCCGCGCCGAAGGAAACGGGAAGGCTCCTCGTTTTTCACGAGGAGCCTTCTGAGTTTTTGCCCGATTGTGAAACCATGTGGCTTGCAGGTGCGGTGGTTGCGAAACGCCCCCATCAATCGCCATCGGAACCGTACGAATCCGTATGAAAAACAAGAACAAATGTTCTATTTCTATTCCCATTCAGCGGCTAGTCCAGTCCGAGTGTTGTCGATGCGTGTCGCGTCGTACCGCCTAAGGGCTGATTCGTGCGCAATTTGGGCGAATCAGGCCCTTGATTCGCAATTTCGGGAATGCCTCAATTGATTCGCAAAACCGCAGGTCGCTCCTTTAATCACTCCCTGGTTTCCGCCGGGGTTCGTAGCGAGTGGCTTGGAAAAGGGTGATTCGGGAGATCAGAGGACAGGGGCGGAAAAGCCCCCTTGGCAGCATCCCGCTACTTGATCATCTTGCGGCGCGCTTGCTTGAGCCAGTTCTTCTTGAACGTGCCTATGCCGCCGAAGAACTTGTTGTAAGTCTCGCCGTCTTCCTTCGCCGCGTACTTGACCGCCGCAAGCTCGATGGTGCAGAGGTAGTCCGCTGCTTGCTCGAGACGGTAGTCGGTCATCGAAGTCTTGCGCCGCTCGACGACCCCTTTGGAAAGCACGAAGCCGATCGACTGGTCGAGCGCCTGCTTCACGATGTCCTGGCCGTTGTCGTAATAGACCTTCACCTCGTCGAAGCTTTGAAAGAATTCTAAGCGATCAAACAAAAGGCCCGAAATATCGCGCTTCATGCGCGAGGTGAGCTTTGCCAGATCCTCGAACTCGCTTCTGCGGTAGACGAACGTTCTATAGGAGACGGGAAGGCGCTGAACCAGAACGTTGAACGAGTACAGCATCTTCTTGCGCGCCTGCAGGTCGATCCCCTCGTACGGCCCGTGGCCGTTCAGCAGCGGCTCAGAATGGAACGGTATGTTCGGGAGGTCGGAGCTGGCGAGGGACTGCTCGTATCGGGAGACCTTGTCGGCAATGCCCTCCGACTGGTCGTGGACCACGAGGGTCAAAAGGTAGTACCGGGCCTTTCCGCCCCGATCGCCGCTCTCGTCGACGAATATGCTCAGGTCTCGCGCCAATATATGCCCCTGGATAGAATAAAAGCCGGGGGATAAGCCCCCGGCACTTGGAGGTAGCTGAAACAGCCACCAAAATTCTTATACCAGATCTAAGCCGGCTATGCAAGGATTCCCGCAACGCGAGTGGGTTTCTGGCACTGGAGATTCCGAGGTGCAGCATGCCCCCGCCGATTGTCGGCGTGTTCCGTACGGGCAACTTGCCTGCTGAAGCAAGTGAGCCCCGGCGACTTGCATCAGCGGTCGTACCGAGGCTAACTGGTTTGCATTGTAGCGCATGCATTCTGTTCGCGAGGTCTTAAGTGTCCGATGTGCGAATCAACCCCTTATTCGCGGGTTCAGAAATGGCTCGATTGATTTGCGAAACCGCAGGTCGCTTCATGCGCACCGGCATCGCCCTACGAATATGCAACCTTGTTGACGCCGACGAGCCCCCGCTCAAAGAAGACGACGTCTGCGGTGTGCAGGCACGCCGTTTTCACGGATGGCGCAGAGAGTCGGGACGCCGTCGAAACGGCGGCTGTCTTTACCCTTGCCGTTTTAATGCTCGCCCCTTTGATGCCGAGCATCGAAAGCAGGTGCTGGGGAACCTCGTAGTCTTGCTCGATGAGGCCAAAGAATGTGACGCCGGAATCGACGCACACCTTCATGACGCAAGACGAGACGGGCTTGAACGCCATGCTTCCCGCCGCTCCGCCGACGAAGGATCCGATGAGCACAGGGAGGGTCGCCCCGCCTGTCAGGGCGGTCGCGACAGCGGCTCCGCCGAGCATCATGACGGTTGAGAACACGGATTGGCCCATGTTGCTCGCCATCTCGACGGGCTCGATCCTCCCCGACGCCACGAGATAGGAGTTTCGGCACGTCTCCATGGTTAGCACGACGAGTGATGCGATGACGTTCGCGCCCCTCGATCCCATTGCGGCGGCCTTTACCATCTCGCCGAAGGCGCCCTTTGCTGCTGCGGCAGTGATTGCCGCGGTCGCCGATCCGGACACGAACCCGTTGGTGGCGCCGGCGCATGCCGCCGTCCCGATGGACTTCAAGTGCTCGTCGTCGATTTCTCCTTCTGCGATCAGGTAATCGATGGCGCGGTAGATCTCGGGGGCAACGCTCAGGGCGGCGCTCAGGGCGGCGGCTGTGCCGCCGGCCTTGAGCGATTGCTTCACTATGTCGCTCGCAGCGATTAGTTGGGACGTGGTCATGCCGTCGTCTGCGGGGTCGAGCTTCTTCTTGTTCGAGACGTCGATCGCCTTTCGGCGCATCTCCTCGTTCGTGGCGGGCCTGCCCTCGACGCCCTCAGGTGTCTCGATTCGGTCCGTCAGGTTGTCGCGCACCTTCGTCCAGCGCTGCACCTCTTCGTCCAAGCCGCGGCCTTTCGCGCGCTCGATGCGTATCAGCGTGTACTGCTTGGCTGCTTCAAGCTTGTCCGACGGGATCAGGCCGCCCATGTCGCCGTAGAGCAAGTCGTCTGGGGTTTTGCCCGCGAAGCCCTTCTCGACGGCCCACTCGTCAAAAGAGAGATCCGCATATCTTTTCGGCCTGCCGTTGTACGAATCGCGAAGCGTCGTCGCGAGCTTGCGCGCGATGTTCTTCGGGTCGGTCAGGAACTTGAGCTGGTACTGATCGGCGCCCCAGGCCACATCCGCAGACCCGAGGTCGTGCGAGTCGAGCCTGATGCCCTTGGCGTCGACCCTCTTAACGGCAGCGTCGACGTTCGCCGTCCCAAAGGCCCATTCCTCCGCCAGGAATCCCTTGAGGGAGTCCTGCGCCGCCTTGCTGTTTTTGTAGTGGTCGTAGGAGTTCATCGCGGAGTACAGCTCCTCGATGGCGGCCTCCACGCTGTTCACCCAGCTCGCAGCATCCATCCCGGCGGGCACGGCGGCGGCATGGCGCGCGGAGAACTCGAACCCCTTGTCGAAATCGTTCATCCCTACGCCTCGACGAAGCTCTTGAGCTTCTCGTGGTAGAAGCGTTTCACAGCGTACTGGTAGCGTTGGTCGCGGATCTCGCCCGCCTTCTGATGGAGGACGACGGCCTGGTTTTGGGGGCGATAGCCATGTACGAACGCAAGGGCTTCTGGGACAAGAATGCCGGTCGGTACGACCGTTTCATGCGAAAGGACCGGGCGGCGTATGAGAAGATGTATGGGCTTATCCGGCCGGTAGTGAAAGCAAAAACCGTACTGGAGGTTGCCACCGGCACGGGGCTTATCGCAAGAACATCGTGAATGCGGCGGCGCACATCGAGGCTACAGACGCTTCTGCAGAGATGATCCTTGAAGCAAAGCGGGGCAATCAATCCGCAAAGCTGCACTTTTCCGTACAAGATATGTTCCGCCTGCCCTATGCACAGAAGTCCTTCGAAGTGGTGATCGCGTCCAACGCGCTTCACATAGTGCCGCATCCGGAAAAGGCCCTGCAAGAAATCAGGCGGGTGCTGAAGGACGACGGCGTGCTCATCGCGCCAACCTTCACCCACGCGGGGAACTCGGTTCCCGGCAAGGCAAAAGCCTTTTTCATGAGTATGGCGGGATTCCCCCTCCATAGCAGGTGGACAAGCGAGGAATACCTGTGTTTCCTGCGTCAAAACGGCTGGTCGGTGCAGAAAAGCGCGGTGCTGAAGGCCTCGTTCCCGTTGACCTATGCGGAATGCACGAAATCGGAGGGGCCAGATGTCGTTCTTTGAAAACACCCGCAAGCCCGTGGGCCTCGGCGGAAAACTTATGGTTGCCATGATGAATCTGGGCCACGGCCCTGTGGCGCGGTGGGGACTTCGATTTTTACGACTTGCGCCAAACGCCAAGGTGCTGGATTGCGGCTGCGGCGGCGGGGCGAACATAAAACGGCTGCTGGAAAAATGCCCGCATGGCGTCGTCAAGGGCATCGACTATTCGCCCGTCAGCGTGGAGAAGGCTAGAAAGCTCAACCGAGTTGCAATTCAGGAGGGGCGTTGCGCCGTTCTGCAAGGCAGTGTGGCGGATATGGTGTTTGAGGATAGCTACTTCGATGCTGCCACGGCTTTTGAGACCGTCTATTTTTGGCCCGATTTGCCCCGATGCTTCCGTGAGGTCTGGCGGGTGCTGAAGCCGGGCGGGACAATTCTTATCTGCAACGAGAGCAATGGCGATACGGACAAGGACGAGAGGTGGACGCAGATCATCGGCGGCATGACCATCTACAAGGACATTGAATTAAAGGCATGTCTGGAGCAGGCGGGTTTTCACGAGGTGCAGATACACAAAAAGAAAAGGTGGCTCTGCGTCACGGCGCGGAAGTAAGGGCATCAAGCACGGATATTTTTGCATCCATCCTGCACATGGCGATAGGCATGACGGTCATAGCGGCTGTGCTGGCGGCAATCATGACATTTTTTATTCACTGAGGAAGAAACCTATGAAATGTAAAATTGAGAAAAACACCGTGCAGGAGACGCTGATCCTCCCGCTGTATTCCCGGAAGCTGTGTACGGAGCTGTACCCGAACCTTTATAGGGATGAAACAGCGGTTCGCCTGCTCGGCCAGATCGACTACGACTTTTCAGAGGCAGAGAAAAACTCCCGCAGCCTGATGCAGCGCTTTGGTGCGCTGGAGGTGGCCACACGGCAGAGTGATCTTGCT
>CABUZD010000039.1 GCA_902495945.1 uncultured Collinsella sp. | reverse complement strand
GAGCCCGCCGATCAAGGCGCTACCGAGTCGACGCCGGAGCCCGAGACGCCGCAGCCTGCCATCTCGCTCACGGTCGTCTATGACCCCGAGAACGCCAACGCCGGCATCACCACCATGGCCTCCACGCCCGTCGAGGCAAAGTCGAGCGTCGAGAACGAGAACGTGACGCAAACTGAGGTTGAAACCGCAGCTGCAGACGTGCCCGTCACCGTCGAGCCCGTAGATTCCACGATCAAGCCGGAAGCGACGCCGGAGCCCGCACCCGTCATCGAATCCGTGCCCACCTCTGCTTGCGACCATATTCCCGCACCGGCACCGGCTTCGGTTCCCGCTGCAGCACCTGCCTCGACGCCAGTAGCACCGACCATCCCCGAGGACATCCCCATCGATTTCGCAACCGAAGTCTTCTGCCCCGGCCCGCTTCTGCACCAGTTGTCGACCTATCTCCCCTACGGCGCCGACACGCTCGGCATCGTCGGCGAGTACTACTGGATCGCCCGCGAACGCGGCACCATCGAGGCCGCGCGAAACCGCGCAAGCTTCCCCCTGCGCTACACGCAGGCCGGCGAGCGCCGCGAGGTTGCCGTGCGCATCCGCCGCAACACCACCGGCGGTCTCGGAGCCGCCTGGGCCATCGACAAGGTCGAAGAACCAAACGAATAGTAAAACGCGGCGAACACCACAAAAACGTTCGCCGCGTTTTTAATTATTCCTGGATGAGCACAAGCCAGCGAAAATGTCCCAGAGCGAGCAAGGTGACGTGAAAGAGGAGCGCCGCGTACTTCGGTACGCAAGCGACGATTGAACGTCAGATTGCCGCTCTGGGACATTTGCAGCGTCGAGCAGTTACGCGGTTTGGAAAACCGCGTAACGATCTAGTCACGCGTCAGCTTGCGGTGGATACGATGCGGCTGGGCAGCGTCCTCGCCCAGACGCTCGATACGGTTGGCCTGATAGGCCTCGAAGTTGCCCTCGAACCAATACCAGTTGCCCGGATTCTCGTCGGTGCCCTCCCACGCCAGAATGTGCGTGGCGACGCGGTCCAGGAACATACGGTCGTGGCTAATGACCACAGAGCAGCCCGGGAACTCGAGCAGCGCCGCCTCGAGCGAGGACAGCGTCTCGACGTCGAGGTCGTTCGTGGGCTCGTCGAGGAGCAGCAGGTTGCCGCCCTGCTTGAGCGTAAGCGCCAAGTTCAGACGGTTGCGCTCGCCGCCGGAAAGTACGCCAGCGCGCTTCTGCTGGTCCTGGCCCTTAAAGCCAAAGCTCGCCACGTACGCGCGGCTCGGAACCTCCGTCTCGCCGACCATCATGTGGTCCAGGCCGTCCGAGACGACCTCCCACAGGTTCTTGTCGGGGTCGATGCCAGAACGGTTCTGATCGACGTAGGAGATCTTGACGGTCTCGCCCACCTCGAGCTCGCCCGAAGTCAGCGGCTCCAGACCCACAATCGTCTTGAACAGCGTGGTCTTACCGACACCGTTGGGGCCGATGACGCCCACGATGCCGTTGCGCGGCAGGGTGAACGAAAGGTCGTCGATGAGCACACGGCCATCGAACTCCTTGTGCAGATGATGGGCCTCGAGCACCTTGTTGCCCAGACGCGGGCCCACAGGGATGCGGATGTCGGTCCAGTCGAGCTTCTGGCTTGCGCGGGCCTCGGCCTCCATCTCCTCGTAGCGAGCCAGACGAGCCTTGTTCTTGGCCTGACGGGCTTTGGGCGAGCTGCGCACCCACTCGAGCTCGGCCTCCATGCGCTTGGCGAGCTTGGCGTCGCGGTTACCCTGGGCCTCGATACGCGCGGCCTTGGTCTCCAGATACGTGGAGTAGTTGCCCTTGTAGGGATAGAGGTGGCCGCGGTCGACCTCGCAGATCCACTCGGCAACGTTGTCCAGGAAGTAGCGATCGTGTGTGACGGCAAGCACCGCGCCCTGGTAGTTGTGCAGGAAGTGCTCGAGCCACAGGATCGACTCAGCGTCCAGGTGGTTCGTGGGCTCGTCGAGCAGCAGCAGGTCGGGAGCTTCGAGCAGCAGCTTGCACAGGGCCACGCGACGGCGCTCGCCGCCGGAAAGCACGTTGACCGGCATGTCGGAATCGGGCAGCTGCAGGGCGTCCATGGCCTGGCCGAGCTTGGAATCGATATCCCAGCCGTCGGCGGCGTCGATCTCGTCCTGGAGCTTGCCCATCTCGGCCATGAGGGCGTCCATGTCGCAATCCGGGTCGCACATCTCCTCGCTGATCTTGTTGAAGCGATCGACCTTGGCGATCATGTCGCCAAATGCCATGCGCACGTTCTCGATGACGGTCTTGTCATCGTCGAGCGGCGGCTCCTGCTGCAGGATGCCCACGGTGTAGCCGGGGGTGAGCCTGGCATCGCCGTTGGAGACCTCCTCGATGCCGGCCATGATCTTGAGCAGGGTCGACTTGCCCATACCATTGGGGCCCACGACGCCGATCTTGGCACCGGGGTAGAAGCTCAGGGTCACGTCGTCAAGGATTACCTTGTCGCCATGGGCCTTACGAGCCTGATACATCTGGTAGATAAACTCCGCCATTTGCCTGTTTTATCCTTTCTACCTGCTGTTTCCCTATTCTTGTTTCGCCTAAGTGGAAACGAAATGGAAAAACCAGCTCTGAAACGTAACGAAAAAGGGGCATGGTTGCCCATACCCCCTAATACTACCTGGGAAAAGTTCCCCCGGAACATACTATGAACTGCGTACGCTAGTTTTCCGCAACCTTAGCGAGCGGCTCGCTGCGATTTGCGCCACAGCAGATACGAGTAGACGTAGACGGCTCCAACCGAACCAAACGCCAGAACCGCAATCACCGCGGCGACGACTTCACTCGAAAGCACGCTGCCTGCCACGCCCATCACAATCAGGCCAAAGCCCAGCACCATAAAGCAGGCACCGCCAAAGCGCTGCGTACGGCGCCAGTTCTCGGGATCGGCAAGCGCCCAAGGCGTCTTGATACCGAGCGTATAGTTCTGCTTCACACGCGGCAAGTAGTTGCCTACGCCGATGAACAGCAAACCGATAGCACCGGAAATCAGCACGTTGACCGAACCGACCGCCGGCACCACGCCCCAGACCGTAAGCTCACCCAACCAGCTTACGGCACACATGAACAAGGTGAAGACGATTACGAAGCCCTGGTAGAACTTGCCCGAGGTTCGATATGCCTCACCTTTGGGGTCGATGCGCGGCACCACGCAGAACATTGCGAGACACACCAGGGGCAACGCGCCGAGCGCGGAGGCCATCCAGCTGGGACCCCAACCGTCGACGGCGCCGTTCGCGCCCCAGTGCGTGGGAATCTGCGCAGGCAAGCTCGGCATCACCATGAGATGCGCTACGACATTGGCGACGCACAGAGCGACCAGCGCAATCCACACGCGCGACGATACCCCCGTGGGGTGAATGCCCTTGTTTTCGTTATTCATCCTTATCACCTTCCGTGTTTGTAAAGCCCATAAACCAACCGATCAAGTCCTGCATGACGGTAGTGTTTAAGCTGTATACGATGTTTTGACCATGACGTTCGTCGGTTACCAACCCGGCGTTTTTGAGCGTCGCCAAGTGATGGCTCAGCGACGGCTTACTGATATCGAAATGCTCGGCAAGCTCCCCCGCCGTGCAATTGCCCTCGCGCAGCAACTCCAAAATGCGCCGTCGCGTTGGATCGGCAAGCGCCTTAAAACCCTCTCCCGGCATAAGACCCCCTTTCATCATCTCTCATGACGCGCACACTATACTCGATATTTAGATGTTTGTCTAACTATCTAATACAGGAACATCTATAGAACATTCGTTCGTATTTAGCTACAATGGAAGTTGAAGCAGATGGGCCAGCTCCCTCTACCCGAGAAGGAGATGGACTATGAGTATTGACGATGTCCTGACGTTGTTATTGCTTGTAATCGCGGCTGTGGAGCTCGGCATCCACATTGGAGGTCGAATGAAATAGCCGCCCCCGCGTAATGCGAAGACGGCCACTTCTCACGCTACAAACGTGTTTGGGAGTTGGCCAACCCGCGGCAACGGGTGCCATCTGCTTCATCTTATGCGAATCACTGCCTCATTTCAACAAGCCCCTAGGGCTCAAATGGAATCGCGATAATACCTATAATGACGATAGCTAAAACACGATTCGCTTCCCCATCGGAGGATGTCTATGACCGAAACCACAGCCGCAACCCCCAACGAGACACGCGACACCAAGCTCGAGATCATCATGGGCCGCGAGGCACTCGACAAACTCGCCGCCGCCACGGTGCTGGTGCTCGGCTGCGGAGGTGTGGGCTCCAATTGCTGCGAGGCACTTGCCCGCGGCGGCATTGGTCATTTCGTCATTCTGGATAAGGACATCATCGCGCCCAGCAATATCAATCGCCAGGCCATCGCCTTTCAAAGCACCATCGGCAAGCGCAAGGTCGATGTTATGGAAGCCATGATCCACGACATCAATCCAGCCGCTACCGTCATCAAGCGCACCGAATACCTGTTGAGCGACAATATCGACGAATTTTTCGCGCGCGTTTTGGAGCAGACGGACGGCAAGCTCGACTACGTCGTCGACGCCATCGACACCATCTCGGCCAAGCTCACCATTGCCAAATATGCTCAGGACCACGACATTCGTTTGGTTAGCTCCATGGGCGGGGCCAACAAGCTCCATCCCGAGTGCCTCCGCTTTGCCGACATTTTCGATACGGTACGTGACCCCATGAGCCGCATCATGCGCAAAGAATGCAAGAAGCGCGGAATCAAGAGTCTGCATGTACTGTTTAGCTGCGAGGAATCGGTTAAGACACAGCCCCGCGACCCTTCCAATATCCACGAGCGCACCGAGCTCGGAACCGCCAGCTTTATGCCGCCCATCATGGGCCAGATGATTGCCGGCGAGGTTATCCGCCAGATCAGTGGCCGCGGCACCGAGCGCGTGCGCGCCGATGGCCAGCGCTTGGACTAGCGGAGCGCGCCGAGATGGAGCCCCGGTTATTTGATGCACACTGCCATCTTGATTTAATGGCTCACCCGGACGCCGTTGCCGATGAGGCAACGGCGCTGGGCTTGGGTCTATTTGATTGCGGCGTCGATCCACGCGACTTTTCGGCCGCAAACGAGCGCGCTCGTCGCCACCCGGGCATCATCGCCGGCGTTGGGCTTCACCCCTGGTGGCTCGCCGATGGCCACTGCGGTTTTGCCGAAGTCAATCTGCTTTGCGAAGTTGCTGCGCAAGAACGCTACATCGGCGAAGTCGGACTCGACTTTTCCGCGCGCTTTGCTGGAAGTGAGCCGCTACAAATACAGGCACTTAACCGGCTCTGCGATGCGCTCGTGCAGCATCCTCTTACCGGGCGCGTGATATCAATTCACGCCGTTCGTTCGGCAGGAGCCGTACTGGACGTCCTCGAATCGCATGGACTACTCATCCCAAACCCCGACTCCCCCGCTATCATCTTCCACTGGTTTAGCGGCACTTCGGACGAACTCACCCGCGCGCGTAATGCGGGCTGCTATTATTCCGTCAACGAACGCATGCTCGCGACCAAGCGCGGTCGCGAATACGTACGACAGATTCCACTCGACCGCCTACTGCTCGAGACCGATGCGCCGGCCGAGCCAAACACAGAAACAAGCGCGCAGTCGCTCATCAGGTCGCTCACAAGGACCTCAGAACGCATCACCTCGCTCAAAAACTGCGACGCAAAGCGCATCGAGTCGATAGTTTTAACAAATGCGCGCTCTGTTTTTGACCTTCGCTAACCCCTGGTGTGCAAAAAATGCCAAATATGAGTACTGCTACCGGAATGGATACATTTCTTTTAACTTTCCAACCGCCAGAATAATCCTCGATTGTCCGCTAATTAAAGCTTTTACAGTCATTCATCCTGCGTTTTCGCAAATCTTAAACCCCTCCAGACGCTCAAATCACGTCTGAAGGGGTTGATTTTGCTGCGACTAAATTAGTCACAGTACTCATATTTGGCATTTTTTGCACACCGGGTCCCGAGGAGGCGCCTGCACCTCCCCGGGACCGCTCGGCTATTCGACGATTGGCGCCCCGTGGCCCCAAGAACCTTCCATGCCGCACACGGTCGAGGCAAACCCGGCAGCAAAGTCGAGCGCGCGCTCGATGGCCTCGGCGCCATCCTCGCCACGCTTGGCGGAATCGAGATAGCACATCAAAAACGAGGTGAGGAACGAGTCGCCCGCCCCCATGGTGTCCTTCATGTCCGTTACCGGTTTAGCCAGCTGGCGGTAATAACGCTCGCCGTCGTAAGCAATGCAGCCCTCGGCGCCCGCCGTAGCCGACACAAAACGCGGACCCAGGCCCTTCACCCATGCCAAACGCTCGCGAATCTCGTCCTCACTCGCGGCATCCGCCGCACTAAAGAAAGCGAAATCGACGTAGGGCGCAATCTGCTCGTAGTACTCGTCGGTGGAGTCGTCCGAAAAGTCAAAAGAGACCGTGACGCCCGCAGCCTTCAACTTGGGCAGCTCGCGCTCGGTAAAGCAATAGTTGCCCGAATGAACCACATCGAACTGCTTCATGTACGCAAGGTCAAAGCGATCGAGGACATAGCGCGCATCGCCACGGATACCGCCCTCGTTGGAGCCAAGGAAGACACGGTCACCGTCAACGACGGTCACGCGAGCCGCTCCGTTCTCGCCAATCATCTGCTCGCACTTGTCAAGCTCGATACCCTCATCCTCGAGGCTTGCAATAACATGCTCGGCAGCGGCGTCATTGCCAAAAATGCCCATGTATGCGGAGCGTGCGGCACCGCATTTCTTGGCATAAACGGCAAAGTTCACCGCATTGCCGCCGGGATACATGGTGTGGATATGCTCGTAGCGATCGATGACGTTGTCGCCAAATCCGAGCGCATTAACGTTAAATGCCATGGCCTTTGCCCCTTCTAGTACTCGACAACACCCATATAGCGACGGAAATCGGGATCGTGATCAAACACCTTGCCGCGTGCAGCACGCAGCTCGCAGTTCATGGCGTAGAACAGCACCGGGTCCAGATAGGCACGGACGCTCGCCGGCACGGCTTCCATACCGTACTCCTTAGCATCGAGCACCATCAGCGTATCGGTATGCGTCTTAAGGAACGCCAGGGCGCGCTCGTCCATAGCACGGCACTCGCTGGAGCCCATCTGCAGGAAGTAAAAAACGCCATCCTGAGTAGCCTCGAAGGGGCCATGGAAGTACTCGGCAGAGTGGATGTAGCTGCAGTGCTGCCACTGCATCTCCATAAGAGAGCAGATAGCGAAACCGTAGGTCTGGCTAAAGTTGGGACCGCTGCCCAGAATATAGAAGAACTCGTGCTCCTGGCAAAGCTTGGCAAAGCGATCGCCCAGCTTGGCATTTACCTTCTCGCGTGCCGGGGGAAGAATCTTATCCATCTCGGCGATACCGGCATACATATCGGCAAGATCGGCGTAGCCCTCCTGCTGATCGAGCAGCTCTGCCGCAAGCGACAGCGAAATGCCAGCGGGGACCTCGGCCTGCGGCACACCCTCGCCCCACGGGTAGACCCACGTGGTCCACTTGCCGGAGTCGATCTTAGATCCAGCGTTGTCGGTCTGGGCGATCACCGTAGCGCCGGCAGCAAGGGCAATCTCGCAGCCCTCGACGACCTCGGGGGTGTTGCCACTGTGGCTACAAGCGATGACCAGGGACTTCTCGCCTAGACGACGCGGACGCATAATGTCGAATTCACGCGCCGTATAGATATACGAAGTGAAGGTGGTTGCCTCGCGTTGCAGAAGCTCATGAGCCGGGATCAAATCGATCATGGAGCCACCGCAAGCAATCCAGTAGACGCTGTCGAACTTGCCCTTCTCGGCAATTGCCTCTTTGATCAGATCGTGTGCGTTCATATCCAGTTCCTTTCTTATTTGGCCCGCAATCAATGACGTTGGTTGCGCGGCCGATAGTTGTTTTAGTCAATCAGATATTTCTCGAATGCGGCCATGTTCTTGGCATCTGCCGCCGCCGGGTCATCGTAGTAACGACCGTCCGTGATTTCCTGGCCCAGCATACCGTCGAAACCATGGGCGTTGAGTGTGGCGACGAAGGCGTCCATATCGTGCTTGCCATCGCCCCACACCAGATGACCATACGGGTCGCCGTCGATAAAGTGCATCTCGTGAATTGCCCCATCACCAAAGGCGGCAAACCAGTCCTCAAGCGTCTCGCCTGCAACGCCCATCGCGGTTGTATCAACCATGGGCTGTAAGTACGGGCTCGCGACCTCGTCAATCATGCGCTTCGCATCGGAAACCGTCGTCACAAGGTTGCTCTCCTCGGGACGCAGGCTTTCCATCGTAAGCACCAGACCGTGCTCGCCGGCATACTCCGCCAGAATGGACAAGTGCTCGCGGCTGCGCTTCCAGGCTTCCCCGCGGTCCTCGTCCCAGTCGCCCCAGCCCGAGTTGACGGACATACGGTCGCACCCAAGTACCTCGGCAAGCTCAATGCCGTGTTTAAAGTACGCCAGGCTGCGTTGTTCATGCAGCGGTTTGCGTGCGCAGTACTGCCAAGGATAGACAACATTCTCGGGGCACAGAGTACGATACCTAAGCCCACGGTCTGCAGCCTTTTTCGCCAGGACCTCAGCCTCAAAGTAGCCCGTGTGGTCGAGCGTCACATGCGGCTCCGCACACCACAGCTCAATGGACTCAAAGCCCAAACGCTGCTGCACATCAAGGAAGTAATCGAGCGACCACATGATGTAGTGGATATTCATGCCCGCAATCTGTTCGCGGCGCAGCGTCGGTTTGGATTCAGACATCTTATGCCTCCTTATTTCGATCGAACACGATTCGTCCGTCCGACATCGTCATATCAACCGAAAGATCGCGTGCGTCGCGATAATCGAGGTCGAACACATCCCGATCGAGCACGCAGATATCGGCAAGCTTGCCGACCTCGAGCGTACCCAGCTCGTCTTCGCGCATCAGATCGTACGCACCCCCGGCAGTCCAAGCGCGCAAGAGCTCGACAAGCGTCAGCACGTTGGCCTCATTCACGGGCAGTCCGTCGGCGAAGAATCCGCCGCACGCGCTGTAGATTGACTCGCCCAGGCTCGGAACCAGCAGCGGCAAATCCGTACCACAGCACACCGTGCATCCGGAATCTTCCATGCCGCGGCGATTCCAGCTGTGCAAAAGTCGCGTCTCGCCAATTTGTCGACGCATCATCGACAGGCAATCCTCGCGCCGGTCCAGCGTCAGAATCTGCGGATAGACCTCGCAAATTCCACCTAACTTGCCAAACTCGACAAGATCGGTCGGGTCAGAGTTCTCGAGATCGGTAATCGCATGGCGGCGAAGCAACCGCCCATGCTCGTCTCGAGGCAGCGAGGCATAGAGCGCCACGGTGCGACGAACGGCGCCATCGCCCTGGCAATGCAAGGAATATCGGAAACCGTCAGCATCAATTGCACGCAGCTCGTTCTCAATCAGATCCCACTCTGGCTCCTCGACGACCGTCTTGCCGGCAGCTCCCGCATCGGCCGTGTCCTCATAGGGGTCAATCATCTCGGCAAGCCCCGCCCATACGCCGCGATCGGTCATACGGTTGAAGCCGGAAAAGCGAACGAACGATCCCCGGAAGCGCTCTCGTGCCTCGCGGGCATATGCCAGATTTGCACCGGCACCCACCGGCTGCAACATCATAGAGACGCGAACCGTCAGCTCACCAGATTCCTCACGGCGAGCCATTTCGTCGGCAAAGCCGTAGTAGTCATCAAACGCCATCTCCTTGATGGCGGTAACGCCGCGCTCGTTAAGCATGCTCATGTAGTCCGAATACCCGGCACGCACCTCGGGCAGCGCGAGGAAATCGCTCATCATGCGCCAGATCTTCTCGGCATAGCACGCCTGGGGCGTAAAGCCGTATCGCGCACTGGCGGCAGCATTGAGAACGCAGGTCTCCGCACCCGGTGTAAAGCAGACGACAGGGATATCGCCAAAACAATCGTCAAACACAGCTGCCGTATTTGCGTTCTCGGCATCCGATGCCAACGGTTCGGGCAGGTTGTGGCCAAAAGCCGCCGCGCAATCCGGATGATCTTCTTTCCATGCACGCAAGAGCGACACGGCCTCTTTGGCATCAGCGACGCCGGACAGATCAGACCCCAACGTCCGCAGCGCCCAACCTGTATAGAAGGTATGCACATCGATCAGGCCAGGCATGACAGTGCGGTCGCCCAGGTCAACCACCTCGTCCGCCTGGGTCAAATACGAAGCTACCTCACACTTGGTGCCAACAGCCTCAATTCGATTGCCACGGACCGCTACGAAACCTTCAAACGGCAGGTCCCCCGTACAGGTAAAGACGCTCTTAGACGTCAGGACCGTCAAACGATCAGACATCACAACCACCTACACCGGAAGCATGCCAGAGATTGCCGTTACGATCAGGCCAAAGACGACCATGAAAATGAAGAACTTCCAAATGGTCTTCCACCATTGGCCAAACGAAATCCTAGCCACGGCAAGGCCGGCGACCGTCATGCCCGCCACGGGGCTGATGGTGTTGATGGTCTGGTTGGCAAACTGGAGCGCGGTGACGGCCGCCTCGGGATTGAGGCCCATGAGCTCGGTCAGGGAGCCCATAACGGGCATGGTGAGCGCCGCCAGGCCAGAACTCGAGGGAACCAGCAAAGAGAGCAGGCCAAGGACGATATACATAAACGTGGTGTAGACGGCGGCTGGTGCACCGGCGAGCGCAGTAGCGAGCGCCTGGAGGATGGTGTCGATGATCATGCCACCCTCGGCGATGACCAGAATACCGCGAGCGATACCGATAACGATGGCAGCGTACGCAAAGTCGGCGAGACCCTTAACGAACTCCTCAGCGATCGTCTGCTGGTCAAGACCGCCCAGGATACCGGCAAGCAAGCCCATGCCAAGGAACACGGCGGAAATCTCATTCATGTACCAGCCCTGGGTAACAAGACCCCAGACGATAATGCCCATACCGCAGACAAAATCGATAAGCACGAGCTTCTGACGGATAGTGAACTCTTCCTCGATGGAGGCATCGGTCACGGAAAACTCAATACGCTTGAGCTTATCGCCCTCGTACGTAATGGACGACTCGGGGTTTTTCTTGACGCGCATGGCGTAGCGCATGGCCCATGCGATACCGGCGGCAGTGAAGATGACCCAAGAAACGGCGCGCAGCCACAGTTGCGGATTGCCCTCGATGCCAATGATGCCTTGGGCGATCAAAACATTAAACGGGTCGATGGTCGAAGCACAATATCCCAGGTTGGGACCAAGGAAGCAGATGATGAATGCCGTCATCGAGTCATAGCCGATACCCATCATGATGGGAATGAAGATGGCATAGAACGGCAGGGCTTCCTCAGACATACCAAACGTAGTGCCGCAAATGGACAGCAACGTCATCGTGATGGGAATGATGAGGATGTCCTTGTTCTTGAGCTTTTTAATCACACGGCTCATGCCGGCATTCAAAGCGTTGGTCTTGGTGATGATTGCGAACGATCCGCCAATCAATAAGACGAACGCAACGACGTCGGCAGCCTCCTGGATACCCTTGGTGGGCGCTTGCAGGACCGCGAAGATATCCTGGCCCAGATTGATGGTCTCGCCGGTCTCGGAATCGGTGTAGTTCTTATCGACCTGTTCATAGGTTCCAGCAACGGCGACTTCACGCTCGCCCGCCGCTGTCGAAATCGTCTTGCGCTGATACTGGCCAGAGGGAACGATCCAAGTCAGGACCGCAAAGACAACGATCAGCAAGAACATGATCGTATAGACATGCGGTAATTTGAACTTAAAACGTCTGTTTGTCTTCTTCGCCTTCGTATCTGACATAGATACCTCCAAAGAACTCGAGGCTGCATCGCATCTCGCTTCAACATTTGCACAATGCAAACGTTCTATGACGTCCCATAGATTACCAGCAGCTTTTTCCTTCATCAAGACAATTTCAAACTGATTACCGCAACGCGGTTGAACGGTTGCGTTCGCGCCGTGAACGGTATGGAAGCGCCCGGTGAGATGATCCACCGGGCGCTTCCATTCGCAATGTCCTAGATGTCAAAAACGTAGCGAGACCCAACGATCCGCTGACGACCGATGATAAACGGCCGCCGCTGCTCATCGAAAAAGAAGGCTTCCATATAAAACAAGGGTTCGCCAACGGGAACCGCCAACAGTCGAGCGACCTCGGGCGACGCGCACGCGATCTCGAGCGTGCACGGGTCGGTAAACGCGGGCGTGCGGCCCGTCCGGATGCGCACGAACTCAAAAATGGATTGGTTAGATAGAGGTGCCGTTGATAGATAGGCGTTGTCCTCGTAAACATATATGTTGTTCTCGAGCATGACAGGGACGCCATCGGCAGTGCGCACGCGCTCAACGCAAATCAAGTCAGTTCCAACGGGAACACCAAAGAACTGCGCTTCGGTGGAATCCGCCGGCAGTATCTTTCTCGAAATGACGCACGCCCCCGGCTCCATTCCGTTAACGCGGCATGCGTCCGAAAAACTCTGGACGTCATCCTTCTGGCGAATCTTGCGCTTAAGCTTGGGGGCATTGACAAACGTGCCTTTCCCCTGCCGCTTAGTTAGATAGCCCTGCTGGACGAGCTCCTCAATAGCGCGTCGCACGGTAACGCGGCCAACTTTATAGCTCTCAGCCAATTCGAATTCGTTGGGTATCCGCGCGCCTGACTTGTAGGCACCGGAGTTGATTTCGTTTTTGATGATATCAATAACCTGTTGGTACAGCGGTATCGCTGCTTTACCGTCAGTTAGCCCTTCAGTCGGTGGCATATACCCTCTCCAAGCACAATTAAGTCTAAAACGGGCTTAAGGGCATTCAACAAGTCCTTAAGCCCGCATTAGCATAAAGTATGCTTGCTGCCGCACCAAAATGTCGGGTATTTACTCATCTGACCCGAAAAACGCGCAACTACCGCGCTCCTAAGAAAGCGTGAGCAGCTCCGGCAGCTGGTCGATAATCTTGTCCGCGGCATCCTGGCTAAAGCCAAAGCGCTCCTCGCGCTTGGCAATGACTGTCAGGCCGGCTCGCTTGCCAGCGGTGATGCCAGGCACCGAATCCTCAACGCAGCAG
>CABUZD010000038.1 GCA_902495945.1 uncultured Collinsella sp. | reverse complement strand
TGGAAGGGGTCGCGATGAAAAAGCTCAGGACACTTGCTGACGTACTGCGCCAGGCGGGCTTCGTGCGCATTACGGAGCTGTTCCTCGTCTTCTATCTGCTGTGCTCGACGGCCGTCTGGCTGTCCGAGCCCACGACCCTTACGTTTGGCGATGGCCTGTGGTTTAGCTTTGAGACGGTCTCGACGATCGGCTTTGGCGACATTCCGGCCGAGACACCGGTTGCCCGCGCCATTACCGTCATCCTAAGCGTCATCAGTATCTTCTATATCGCCATGCTTACGGGCGTGGCGGTGAACTACTGCAATACGCTCATCAAGCTGCGCCAAAAGGACACCATGGCGCGCTTTATGGACGATCTTGAGCATTTGGAGGAGCTCGATCGTGACGAGCTCGCCGACCTGTCGCGCCGCGTGCGCGAATATCGCCGCCGCCAACGCTAGAACGGGCGCCGCGCGTCACGATGAGGGGGACTGAATATGAATATCACCGTGTATCTGGGTGCCAGCGTCGGTAACGACCCGGCGTTTCTGCCCGCGCTGCAGGAGCTGGGCAACTGGATTGGCTCCAACGGACACGCGCTGGTATACGGCGGGTCCAAGTCGGGCCTGATGGGTGCGCTCGCCGATAGCGTGCTCGAGGCAGGTGGACATGTGACGGGTGTTGAGCCGAGCTTTTTTATCGAGGCCGAGTTTCAGCATGACGGTATTGACGACCTTATCGTGACGAGCGATATGGCCGAGCGCAAGGCCAAGATGATTGAGCTCGGCGATGCGTTCATCGCCTTTCCCGGTGGGACGGGCACGCTCGAGGAGATTGCCGAGGTCATGTCCGCCGTGTCGTTGGGGCATCTCGATGCGCCGTGCATTTTGTACAACCTGAACGGTTACTACAACGACCTCAAGGCGCTGCTCGGGCACATGATTGATAAGGGGCTTTCGAGCCTGAAGCGCCAGCACGGCATCTACTTTGCCGACGATTTGCGCGAGATTGCCTCGATTATCAACGGATAAGCCTTGAGCCTGCCCTACTATGGCTCCCAATGGTGCCGTTTGCGGCGCAGACGGTTGGCTTGTCTGGGCCACACTCGCTCTACAATAAAACGTATCTATGTCGACTTTGACCGCGGGAGGACCCGATGGATAACCTTGCCAAACCCACAAACCGCGCGCTGTTTTTAGTTAGCGTTGCCGTGACCGGTGCGTTCGCAGGTGCCGCAGTCTGGCTGTTCTTCTTTGCGATGGAGCACGGCATCGACTATCTTTGGACCGAGATTCCACACGCGCTGGGCGTCGCTTCGCCCGAGCTTGCCAGCGGCCCGTTTGGCTTTCTGCCATACCCGTTTTTCGTCTGCCTGCTGGGCGGCCTGCTGATTGGTCTGTACGAAAAGACGACGGGCACCAAGACCGATGACCTCAACCAGGTGATGGCCAAGGTAAAGCGCGATGGACGCTACCCGTACGACAATCTGGGCAAGCTTTCGCTCGCGGCATTGCTGCCGCTGCTGTTTGGCGGCAGCATTGGACCGGAGGCCGGCCTGACCGGCGTCATCGCGGGTCTGTGCAGCTGGGTCGGCGATCGCATGCGTCGCTTTGGCGCCGAGTTTAGGGAGCTCACGCTGCTGGGCACCCAGGCTGCCCTGACGGCACTCTTTACCGCGCCCGTCTTTGGCTTTGTGGCGCCGCTTGCCGGAAGTGCTGACGGCTAGGGCGAAGACGCCGACGATGAGTCCGCGTCCGGCGAGATCACCATCAAGCTGCCCAAGGCGCAAAAGACGGTGGTCTACGGCATTGCGATTGCCGGCGGTCTGGGCACCTACCTGCTGCTCGGCCAGCTTGTGGGCGGCGGCATGGGCATGCCGAGGTTCGAGGCTGCCGTGGTGGGCAACCTGGAGCTTACCTGGCTCATTCCTCTGTCGCTGATCGGAACGATCTGCGGCTGGCTGTACTTTGTCTCCGAGCATGCGAGCGAGGCACTGTCTCATGTAATAGGGGAGCGTCCTGTCGTCAAGGCCATGCTAGCCGGTCTGGCGCTCGCCATCTGTGGCACGGTTCTGCCCTACACCATGTTTGCCGGCGAGACCCAGGCCGACGTGCTCATGGAAACCTACCTGACCATTCCCGCTGGCGTGCTTATCGCGACCGGTCTTGTTAAGGCCATGCTGACGCCCGCCCTCATCAACCTTGGTTGGCGTGGCGGCCACTTCTTCCCGGTTATCTTCTCGGGTGTGAGCCTGGGCTACGGCCTTGCCATCCTCACCGGCGCCGATCCGGTCTTTTGCGTCGCCGTCTGCACGGCATCGACGATGGGTGCGGTCATGCGCCAGCCGGTCATGGTCGTGGGCCTGCTGCTCATGTGCTTCCCACTCAAGGGTATCGTCTGCATGATCATCGCGGCTGTCATCGCCGCCGGTATCCCGCTACCCAAGTCGCTGTGCAAGTAGTACGGTGGCGCACGCCAGGGACATGCCGTTTGCCACGGATTTGCGGGGAGGGGCGGCGATCGCGCCCTTCGTGGATTGAGACTCGCGTGGCTACAGATCGCGTGCTCGATAGACCTTGGTGCTGACGGTGCAGCTGATTGCACATAGCGCGAGGGCCAGCACGGCAATTCCTGCGCACAGACAGCCCAGAACGGCAGGATCGGGATTCGCTCCGGCAATCGACATGAGCCAGTTGCTAATGGGGTTGGAAGAGCTCAGCATTGCCATGGTACCGCAGCCCATCAGGGCAAACAGGCCGACGGAAAGGCGCAGCGCCTCCATGTGTCCAAATCGAAAGAACAGCGGCTGTGCTAAAAACACCATCATGAGGGAGATGAGCATCGATGCGGCGGAGGCTATTGTGATCTCAAAGACGGTCTGTCCCGTCGAGGGAATGCCCGTGTGATCGAAGAACGGAAGGGCGATGATGTTCAAAAGCACGGCGGCGCATGCCATGACGGCCGAGAAAGCAATAATGCACAGGTAGCGTGCGCAGATGATGTCTTTGCGCGAGAACGGCAGCGTTGCCCGATAGCGCTCCCAACCGTTTTGGTTATCGTAGCCAGCCAGTGAGTTCATGATTATGATGGGTGACATGGCGCTGACCGCGCAGGCGCCGGCGCTCATACCGGAATCGCCGTCCGATGCGTTGGCAAGGGTTAGCACGACGAAGATGAATAGGCCGACGCCCGCAATGCTCGGGATGAGCGTGCGAGCGATGGCGAGCTCGGACATAAAGGCGCGTTTCATTTTGAAGCCCCTTTCAGCGTGAGGCGAAGATAGTCGTCAATGGTTACCCGATCGCAGGGAATCTCGGGAAAGGCCTCGAGCGTTTCGCGACGGTTGGGCACGAGCACGTCCACGCTGTAGGCGTGGCGGGCGGCATGGGCACCTTCGACGCAAGCCATAAGCTCGGCGGCCTGCGCTTGGGTGCAGTGGGCGATGCCGGCTCGGTCGGTAATGTCCTCGCGCGGCAGGTCAAACACAATCGAGCCGTTATCGATGCAGATGACGCGGTCGGCGGCGCGATCGAGGTCGGACGTAATGTGGCTCGAGAGCAGCACGCTGTGCTGGCCGTCGGCGACAAAAGCAAGCAGCTCATCGAGCAGTTCCTCGCGCGCCATGGGATCGAGGCCCGCGGTGGCTTCGTCCAAAAGGAGTAGCTTGGCATTATGGCTGAGTGCACAGGCAAGCTGCAGTTTCATGCCCATGCCGCGGGAGAGGTCCTTGACCTTTGTCTTGGGATCGAGGCCAAATCGGTCGATGAATCCGGCGAACGTTTTGCGGTCCCACGTGGGGTACGCCTGGCCTACGAGTGCCTCGATCTGGCCCACCTTGAGCGTTGAAGGGAAGGGGCATGTGTCCAGGACGAGACCGACGCGGGAGCGCAGGCAGCGCTGTGTCTCATCGGGCGCGTCGGCGCCACAGCGCTGCCCAAACAGGTTCACTTCGCCGGCATCGAGCTTTATAAGCCCGAGCGCGGCTCGAATCGTCGTGGTTTTGCCGGCACCGTTGGCACCAACAAAGCCGACGATCTGGCCGGGCTCCACGGCAAGCGTGACGTCGCGCAGCGAAAAGCGGTCGCTTACAGTGCGTGAGATGCCTTTGAGTTCTAGCAAGTTTTGCATGGTATAGCCTTTCTTGCAGATGGCTACTGCATGGTTTCGGGGGCTACCAGGTCGAGCATCTCGTGCAGTTTGTCGCGCGTGACACCCAGGGTTTCGGCTTGGCTCGCCGCTTTCGCAAGCAGCTCTTCGATATGACAGAGCTGGTTTTCGCGCAAGAGCTCCTGGTTGCCATCGGCGACAAAACAGCCCTTGCCCTGCACGGTGCAGATAAACCCGAGCTGCTCCAGGTCGGCGTAGGCGCGCTTGGTGGTGATGACGCTCACGCCAAGGTCGCTCGCGAGTGCACGGATGCTGGGGAGTTTGGCTCCCGCAGCGAGCGTGCCCGAAAGGATCTGAGCTTTGACCTGCGAGGATATCTGTTCGTAGATGGGCTTGTCGCTCGAATTGGATAGGATGATGTCCACAGCGGCTCCTTAGCTGATGGGCTACACGTGTATATAACCGGTAAGTACAGTATATATACACTATGCACAGTTCTGCAAGAGGCAAATGCGGATTGGACCGGCCGCCCAGGCCCCAACTGATGAATTTGTCCTGATAGGTGCCCTAGAGCGGGATTTCACGGCTACAATAATGCGGTTACAACGACGTAATGCACTCAATGCAAGAAAGGATCCGCATGGCAAGCCTGTCGGATGAAATCTCGTCGCGCCGCACATTCGCGATTATCAGCCACCCGGACGCCGGTAAGACCACGCTTACCGAGAAGCTGCTGCTCTATACCGGCAGCATCCAGACTGCCGGCTCGGTCAAGGGCAAGAGCTCGGCCAAGCATGCCGTCTCGGACTGGATGGACATCGAGAAGGAGCGCGGTATTTCCGTTACCTCCTCGGTGCTGCAGTTCACCTACAACGGCGCCTGCGTCAACATCCTCGATACCCCCGGCCACCAGGACTTCTCGGAGGATACCTACCGTACCCTTATGGCTGCCGACGCCGCTGTCATGGTTATCGACGGCGCCAAGGGCGTCGAGGCCCAGACCAAGAAGCTCTTTAAGGTCTGTACGCTGCGCCACATTCCCATCTTCACCTTTGTGAACAAGCTCGACCACGAGGCCCGCGATCCGTTTGAGCTCATGGAAGAGATCGAGAACGTTCTGGGCATCAATACGTATCCCATGAACTGGCCGATCGGCAGCGGCCGCAATTTCCGCGGCGTGTTCGATCGTCAGACCCGTCGCGTTATCGCCTTTGAGGGCGACGGCCACGCCAACGCCACCAAGAAGGTCGCCGAGGTCGAGGCCGAGCTGGGCGACCCCGCCATGGACGAGCTTATTGGCGAAGAGAACCATAAGAACCTGATGGACGACATCGAGCTGCTCGATGGCGCCGGCGACGAGCTCGACTTGGATGCCGTGGCCTGCGGCAAGCTGAGCCCGGCGTTCTTTGGCTCGGCGCTTACCAACTTTGGTGTGGAGCCCTTCCTCAAGGAGTTCCTGCGTCTGGCCCCGACGCCGCGCGCCTATACCGATACGCTCACCAGCGAACCGGTCGATCCCTGCCGCGACGACTTTAGCGGCTTTGTGTTTAAGATCCAGGCCAACATGGACAAGAATCACCGTGACCGCATCGCCTTTGTGCGCATTTGCTCGGGCAAGTTCGAGCGCGGCATGGACGCCTTCCACGTGCAGGGCAACCGCAAGCTTAAGCTTGCAACGGGCACGTCGATGATGGCCGATGACCGCGCCATCGTGGACGAGGCGTACGCGGGCGATATCGTGGGCCTGTTCGACCCGGGTATCTTTAGCATCGGCGACACCGTGTGCTCCGGCAAGCGCCACGTGCAGTATCCGCAGATCCCGACGTTTGCCCCCGAGATGTTCGCTCGCATTACGCAGGTCGACACGCTCAAGCGCAAGCAGTTCGTCAAGGGCATGGAGGAGCTTGCCCAGGAGGGTGCCATCCAGATCTTCCGCGAACTGGGTGCCGGCATGGAGAGCGTCATTGTGGGCGTGGTCGGCGTGCTGCAGTTTGAGGTGCTCGAGCGCCGCCTCAAGGCCGAGTACCGTGTTGAGGTTCGTCGCCAGCCACTGCCCTATACGGACATCCGCTGGATCCAAAACGACCCCGACACCATCGATATCCCGGGCCTTTCGCTCACGCGCGACACACTGCGCGTCGAGGACATGCGCGGCGGTAAGCTGCTGCTGTTCACGAGCCCGTGGAACGTGGATTGGGCAACTGACCACAACCCCGACCTTATCCTGTCGGAGTTTGGCAACGTGGCCTTTTAACGCATCGGCGCGGTGGCCCTGCGGGGCTGCCGCGCCGTTTGCTTGCCTTATGCCGTGTGAGCGGCTATTATACCCACCGTCGTCTCAAGACCGGGGCGTCCGAGCAGTTCGGGTCCGATATCCTGCTCGTTAAACCTAAAACCAAAGGAGTACATAATGATCAAGAAGGTCATGGAGGACTACAAGGTCCTGCTGCGGAGCATTCCCGCGGCAACGGTTTCGCTGTTTTTCGTGAGCGTCATCATGATGAACCTGCTGGCCAACAAAGAGCTTATCAGCCTGCCGTATCTGGCACTCGATTGCGGCTTTGTGGTGAGCTGGGTTTCGTTTTTGTGCCAGGACATGATCTGCAAGCGCTTTGGCGCCAAGGCATCCATCAAAATCTCTATCCTCGCGCTGCTGGTCAACCTGGCCGTGAGCCTGTGCTTTTGGGCATGCTCGCTCACGCCCGGTATGTGGGGCGCCTACTACGACACCGGCATGATCGAGGTCAACACCGCCCTTAACGCCACCATCGGCGGCACCTGGTACGTGGTGCTGGGCTCTTCGCTGGCAATGCTCGTTTCTGCCGTGGTTAACTCCACGCTCAACCAGTCGCTCGGCCGCATGCTCAAAAAGAATAACTTTGCGAGCTTCGCCTTCCGCTCCTATGTGTCCACGGGTGTTGGCCAGTTTATCGACAACTTGGTCTTTGCCATTGTGGTGAGCCACACGTTCTTTGGTTGGACCTGGGTGCAGGTCCTTATGTGCTCGCTGACCGGCGCTGTTGCCGAGCTGCTGTGCGAGGTTTTCCTGAGCCCCGTGGGCTACAAGGTCGTGCGCGGCTGGGAGCGCGAGAATGTGGGCTCCGAGTACCTCGAGCGCCACGCAACCGCCTAAGGAGCAAGTATGCGGGTTTTGATCACGGGCGCTTCGGGCGGTATCGGAGCCGCATGCGTGCAGCGCTTTTTGGACGAGGGCCACGAGGTCGTGGGCTTTGATCTGCTGCCGGCGGTGATCGAACACGAGCGCTACCGCCATCTGATCGTTGATGTTCGCGAGCCGGACGCGTTTCCAGACGATCTTGAACCCCAGGTGATCGTGAACGTTGCCGGTACGCAGGATTCGGCTGACGACATCGCCGCCAACCTGTATGGCACCATCAACGTGACCGAGCGCTACGCCTTTGCGGGGGAGGGGCTTGCCGCCAAGCCGGCGCCGGCTATCCAATCCGTGGTCAATGTGGGGTCGGCGAGTGGGCATACGGGATCGGAGTTTCCTGCCTATGCTGCCAGCAAGGGCGGCGTTATCGCCTACACCAAGAACCTTGCAAACCGTCTGGCGCCGCAGGCTATCGCCAACAGTGTGGACCCGGGTGGCGTTATCACGCCGCTCAACCGTTGCGTGATGGAAGACGAACACCTGTGGAACCAGATTATGGAGCTCACGCCGCTTAAGCGCTGGGCCACCGCCCAAGAGATCGCCGAGTGGATCTACTTTGTGGGCGTGACCAACCGGTTTATGACCGGGCAGAGTCTGTTGATCGATGGCGGCGAGGCTGGCCGCACACAATTTATATGGCCCGAATAGGAAACGCGCCCGGCGGAAAGCCGTCGGGCGCGTTTTTGATGTCTCGATTTTTAGCCGAGGCAAGTCCAGTTGACGGGGGTCGAGCCGTGTTGTTCGAGTAGCCGATTGGCGGCAGAGAAGGGGCGCGACCCCATAAAAGCGGGGAGTTCTGCCGTGGCACGGTTGGCCGAAAGCGGCGAGGGGTGCGTAGAGGCCAGGCAGAACTTGCCGGTTGCCTTGCCCGCGCCGGTAGCGGCGAGCTTGCCTTCGACCATCTGCTGGGCAAAGCGACCCCATGCCAAAAAGACGACCGGCTGGGGCAGCTGGCAGCAGCGTTCGATAACGTAGTCGGTGAGCGTGCTCCAGCCTAGTTTGGCGTGTGAGTTGGCTGCATGCTCGCGCACGGTGAGCGTAGTGTTGAGAAGCAGGACGCCCTGTTGTGCCCATGGGGTTAGGTCTCCCGTGGCGGGAATGGGGCAGCCCAGATCGGCTTTGAGCTCCTTATAGATGTTGCGCAGGCTCGGCGGCAACTTGGTTTGCGTCGCGGGGACCGAGAACGACAGCCCCATGGCCTGGTTGGGTCCGTGATAGGGGTCCTGACCCAAGATGACAACTTTGACCTGGTCGGCCGGGGTGTAGGCGAGGGCATTGAGGATGTCGTCTTGTGCCGGGTAGATAGTCTGCTCGGCACGCAAAAGGGCGATGCGCTCGAGCAGCTGGTTCGTAGTGTCACGTACCGGCTGCGGCGCATTGCCCAACCAAGTTGCTATGTTGCGGTCGCGGGTTGCGGTGTCCATGGGGCTCCTTTATGGCAGATGCTCTGTTGGCATCTATTGTAAAGGCGCACCGGTTGCCTTTATGCCGCGGCTGCATGAAGAGCGGGGTCTACGAGGCGCGCTCGGGCGCTCCTGCCATACGAGCGCGTCCATGTGCGCGGAGGCGCGGAAGCTCGACGGTTGCCGCCATGACGCCGGTGAGGATGAGAGCTGCACCCAGGAAGGCGATGGGGCTCAGGACCTCGCCGACTAGGAAGAACGAGAAGACAGCGGAGCAGACCGGCTCGAGCGAGAAGGCAAAGCCGGTGGTCTCGGCGGGCACGTGGGGCTGCACGAGCGTCTGGGTGATAAAGCCGTAGGCAGAGCAGATGAGTGCGAGCGCGACGACAACGACGATCTCGCTGGGCGTGCTGGGAAGCGTGAAGCCGCCAAAGGTGAATGCCGCGACGCCCGAGAACAAACCGCCAAAGCCTAGCTGCCAAACGCCCAGAGCCAGCGGATCGACTTCTTCGACAAAGCGCTTGGCCACGATAATGTGGCTGGCATAGATAAAGGCCGAGAGCAGCATGATGATTGCGCCGGGATTCAGGCTGGTAAAGTCGGCGCCCGAGAGCAGCAGCATGCCGCAGGTGACGATGGCGGTGCCGACGAGCACCTTGCGCTCGGGGGCGCGGCGCAGCAGGGCAGCGTTGGCAAACGGCACGATCACGACCGTCAGGCTCTGTAAAAAGCCGGCGGTGGAGGCGGAGGTGAGGCTGGAGCCCAGGCACATGCAAGTGAGCTCGGTTGCCATAATGGCGCCGATGATGGCGGCGCGGACCATAAGGTCGCGGTTGATGCGGAACGCGCGCTTGTGGAAGAGCAGCAGGCAGGCCACAAAGGCGATGATGCAGCGCAACGCAACGATGCTCGTGGCGTTCATGCTGTCCATGCCGATCTTCATGAGGGGGTACGAAAAGCCCCATGCGACGGGAACGGAAAATGAGAGCGCGATTGCTTTTTTGCGATCCATGGGACTCCTTTTGTTGCAGAACGGTTTCGTAAAAAGGATTCTGCTCCCAGATGTGGATGTAGTAAAGCGAATGTATCTTCAGTATGATTAAGAAACGCTAACGTAGTCAGAAAAAGCTCTGGCAAAACGTTTTACGGCTGCATTGATGTGGAGGCACGATGGCATCGCGGTATCAGATTGTTTGTATGGTGGTCGACTGCGGCAGCCTGAAACGCGCGGCCGATGAGCTGGGCTATACACAAAGTGCGGTGAGCCAGGCCGTCAAGGCACTCGAGCGCGAGCTGGGTACCACGCTTATCGAGCGCGGTAAGCAGGGCGTTTCGCTTACGCGCGACGGTAAACAATATCTGCCGTACCTGCGCCAGATCGTGACTGCTGAGGCCGAGCTTGAGGGCAAGCGCCAGGAGCTGCTGGGGCTTTCGTCGACAGACATTCGCATCGCGACGTTTACCAACGTGAGTCGAACCGTGTTACCGCGCGTGATCCGCGACTTTGGGGCGCTGCACCCGGGCGTACGCTTTACCCTCAAGCAGGGCGACTACACGCGCAACGCCCAATGGGTGCACGACGGCGTAGTGGATTTTTGCTTTACGGCACGTGGGTTTACCGCAGGGCTCGAGAAGCGCGTGGTCTATCACGACGAGTTGGTGGCACTGTTGCCTGTCGCGCATCCGCTGGCGGCAAAGGAAAAGGTGACGCTCGCCGACCTGGCTTCCGAGCCGTTTGTGCTTCTGGATGAGGGCGAACAGAGCCTGGTGCTCGATGCATTCGCGGCGCATGGCCTGTCGCCGCACGTGACGAGCGAGGTCACCGACGACTACACCATTATGGCGATGGTGGAGGAGGGCCTAGGCGTGAGCATGCTCTACCGTCGTACCGTTGAGGGCATGCGGGCCGATATTCGCGTACGTCCCATCGTGCACGCCCCCTCGCGCGACGTAGTGGCAGCCTGGCGTAGCTGGGATACCATGCCCATCGCCACGAGGCGCTTTATCGACTATATGAGCTCGCATATTGTCAATTAATGACTGACGTGGCGTTGAGTGCAGTATTTAGCGGGCTGTCGCTTTGGCTTGGGTGGTGCGATAGGTGCGTGCCGGGTGGCAAAGTAGTACCGCCACGACCATAAAGAACGCCGTGGTGCCCAGGCTGATGGGGTAGACCATCATGATGTTCGCAAAGGTGCGGAAGTGCGGGAACACGCAGAACACCCAATAGAAGCGGATGCCGCAGACGCAGATCATGGTGATGAGGGCGGGCGTGAGCGAGATGCCAAAGCCGCGCAGGTAGCCTGACATGTTTTCGTAGAACATGCTAAAGGCGTACGCCGGGAAGATCGAGCACACGCGGATATAGCCGATCGAGACGATGTTGGGATCGCTGTTGAACAGCGATAGGATCTCGCGCCCCAGACCGACAATAACGATAATCGTGGTAAGCGCAACGATACCGCCTTCGACCAGGCAGACCTTGAGCGTCTTGGTGCAGCGGTCGTTCTGGCGGGCGCCGTGATTTTGTCCCACAAAGGTGGTGCAAGCCTGGCTAAAGCTGTTGAGCAGGTTATAGCACACGTACTCTAGGCTCATGGCGGCGCTCGATGCCGCCATGACCTCGGTGCCCAGGCTGTTGATGGCAGACTGGATGATGATGTTGGCGACGGCAAAGACGGCGCTTTGGAAGCCGGCGGGCAGGCCGATCTTGACGATGCGCTTGAGGGCGACGGGGTCGATAGCCAGGTCGCGTAGGGTGACGCGGACGACGGAGTCGGTCTTGAGCAGGCGGATAAAGAGCGTAGCGGCGCTGACGGTGTAGGCGATGGCGGTGGCAATGGCGACGCCCGCGACGCCCCAGTGGAGTACGGGGACAAAGATGAGGTCTAGGCCAATGTTGAGGACGGTGGACACGGCAAGCGCCTGCAGCGGCATGCGGGTGATGCCGACGGAGCGGAAGATCGCGGCTTCAAAGTTGTAGAGCAAGATCGAGGGCAGGCTGAGCAAAAAGACGCGCAGGTAGAGCGAAGCGAGCGGCATGGTTTCGGCGGGAACGTTGAGCGCGGCGAGCATGGGCTCGGCAAAGATCTCGCCCAGAGCGATGACGACAAAGCCCACGAGCGCCATTAAAATCGAGGTATGGACGGCGCGTTTGACCATGTTCTGATCGTTGCGGCCGATAGCGTTGGCGATGACCACGTTGGAGCCAAGCGACATGCCAATAAACAGGTTGAGCATAAGACTGGTAAGCGGAACATTGGAGCCGACCGCCGCCATGGCGAGGGTTCCCTGGTCGCCCGAGAAGTTACCGATAATGACCGTGGCGATGAGGTTCGACAGCTGCTCCAAGATGCTCGTGGCGGCCACGGGGAAGGCGAACAGGGGAATATTGCGCCACAGCGAGCCGGTGGTCATGTCAATGTGCTTAGATGCGGTATCAGCCATACGCTCTCAATCTCTAATATGCTCTTTCGTGCTTATTTGCGCAGACGATGATACTCCTAATCGACTAGTCATTGGGGACGTTCTTAAACGACTAGTCATTCAAGAACGTCCCCAATGACTAGGTGGGGAAGGCGTGCGACAATGGTGTGCGTTGTGTTGTTCGCGCTAAGGAGTTGCCATGTTGTTGTGTCCCGTTTGCCATGAGCCGTTGGTGGACGATGAGCGCGGTGCTGCATGCGCGAGCGGACACCGGTTTGACCGTGCGCGCGAGGGCTATCTATATCTGCTGCGCTCGTCCAAGAGCGGCGACTCCATGGGCGATCCCAAGTCGCAGGCACGCAGCCGTCGTGACTTTCTGAACCGCGGATACTACGCGCCGTTGCGCGATGCGATGGTCGAGCTGGTGCGCAAACAGGTGTCTGGGCGTGCCGCGTCTATGAGCGGCCCCATGACGTTGCTCGATATTTGCTGCGGCGAGGGCTATTACACCAGCGCCATGGGCGCGGTGCCGGGTGTGGACTCTTACGGGTTCGACTTGGGCAAAGAGATGGTGCGTCTGGCCGCCAAGCGCGGCGATGCGACCTACTTCGTCGCCAACATGAAGGATATCCCCGTGGCCGATGGCGCCTTCGATATGGTGACTGAGCTCTTCGCCCCCTTTAACGAGCGCGAGTTTGCCCGCGTGCTGGCGCCAGAGGGCTCACTCTATACCGTGGTGCCGGGTGCCCGTCATCTGTTTGGGCTCAAGGAGGTGCTCTACGACACGCCGTACCTTAACGATGAGAAACTGCCGAAGACTACCGAGCTCGAGTTGGGCGGAACGCAGCGGGTGTCTGCGAATATTACACTTCAGACCCAGGCCGACATCGAGGCGGTGTTCCAGATGACGCCGTACTACTATCGCACGCGCCCTGCCGACAAAGAGCGCCTGGCAAACTTGGACACGCTCCAGATCGATATCGACTTCATCATCGCCGAGTACCGTCACAGCTAACAACCTGCCAAAAAGGGACAGGTTTATTTTGG
>CABUZD010000037.1 GCA_902495945.1 uncultured Collinsella sp. | reverse complement strand
GGCGACACCCATATCAACACCAAGGCGCCCGTCATCTGCTGCACGGCCGAAATCCTTGCCAACGATGCGCTGCGCGAGGGTGAGGACGCCGACGTGGGCTGCGTGGCCATGGACGAGTTCCACTACTTTGCCGACCCCGACCGCGGCTGGGCCTGGCAGGTGCCGCTGCTCACCCTGCCCCACACGCAATTCATGCTCATGAGCGCCACGCTTGGCGATGTTACCGCCATCGCCGCCTCACTCGAGGAGCACACCGGCGCTGCTTGCGACTTGGTTGTCGATGCCCCGCGCCCCGTGCCGCTGAGCTACGACTACGTGACGACCTCGCTCGAGGGCACCGTCGAGCTCGCGATGCGCCGCGGCGAGGCCCCGCTCTATATCGTGCACTTTAGCCAAGACGCCGCCCTTGCGACGGCACAGTCGCTCGCCAACTTTGGCATCGCCAGCAAGGAGCAGCGCGAGGCTATTAAGGAAGCGGCCAAGGGCACGAGTTTCTCGACGGCTTTTGGCAAGATTCTCAAGCGCCTGCTTGGCTGCGGCGTCGGTGTGCACCACGCCGGTATGCTGCCGCGCTATCGCCTCCTGGTCGAGCGCCTGGCGCAGCAGGGCCTACTGCCCGTCATTTGCGGCACCGACACACTCGGTGTCGGCATCAACGTGCCCATCCACACCGTGGTCCTCACCGCGCTCACCAAGTTCGACGGCTACAAAATGCGTCGCCTGCGCGCCCGCGAGTTCCATCAGATTGCTGGACGCGCCGGCCGTTCGGGCTTCGATACCGAGGGCATGGTCATCGCCGAGGCCCCGGAGCACGAGATCGAGAACGCCAAGCTCATGGCCAAGGCGGGCGACGACCCCAAGAAGCTCCGCAAGATTAAAAAGAAGAAGGCCCCCGAGGGCTTTGTCACCTGGAACAAGCAGACCTTTGAGCGCCTGATCGAGACGCAGCCCGAGACGCTCAAGCCGCGCCTGCGCATCACACACTCCATGGTGATTAGCGTGGTCGAGCAGGGCGGCGATGCCCGAGCCCGCGTACACGACCTCATCGAGACGAGCTTGCAGACCCCCGAGGAAAAGGCCAAGCTCGAGGTTCGCGCCGACGAAATCTTCGCCACGCTCATCGATTCCGGCGTCGTCGTTCGCACCGAGGTGCCGACCGCGCCCGACGCCCCGACTGACGCCGCACCAGACATCGACTATGCGCTGACAGTCGATCTGCCCGAGGACTTTGCGCTCGACCAGCCGCTCTCGCCATTTTTGCTTGCCGCGTTGGAGCTGCTCGACCCCGAGAGCGAGACCTATACCATGGATCTGATCTCGATGGTCGAGGCTACGCTCGAGGACCCCAAGCAGGTATTGCGCGCACAGGAGCGCGCTGCGCGCGACCGCGCGATGGCCGAAATGAAGGCTGACGGCGTCGAATACGAGGAACGCCTGGAGCGCATCCAGGATGTCACCTACGAAAAGCCGCTCGAGGACTTGCTCGATGCCGCCTTCGACAAGTACTGCCAGGAAGTACCCTGGGCCAACGACTACCAGCTCTCGCCCAAGAGCGTGCTGCGCGACATGCTGGAAAGCGCGAGCGATTTTAAGGGCTACATTCAAAAACTCGGCATCGCCCGCTCCGAGGGCATTTTGCTGCGCTACCTGGCAGAGGCCTATCGTTCGCTCGACCGCACCGTGCCCATCGAGAAGCGCGACGAGCGCCTGCGCGACATTATCTCGTGGCTGGGCTTTGTGGTGCGCTCGGTGGACTCGAGCCTGGTGGACGAGTGGGAGAACGCCGGCAACCCGGCGGCCCTCGATGCCGCACCGCCACAGGGCATCGACGAGGTCGTGGCGGACCGCCGAGGCTGCACGTTGCTGGTGCGCAACGCACTCTTCCGCCGCGTGACCCTTGCCGCCCGCGAGCACGTTCGCGACCTGGGCGAGCTCGACGACGACTGGGGCATGAGCGAGATCCGCTGGCAAAAGGCACTCGACGCTTACCACGAGCAGCACGAGGAGATCCTCACCGACGGAGATGCCCGCAGCGCCGCGATGTTTTCCATCGACGAGTCTGACGAGAAGACCGCACACGTATGGCACGTGCACCAGATCTTTGCCGACGAGGATGGCGACCACGACTTTGGCATCATGGGCGATGTCGATCTGGACGCCACGCAGGACGGCGGCGAGGTCATCTTTAAGAACTACCGCGTCGGCTTTATCGAGGACCTGCTCGAGGACTAGCCGCACATACTGGAACGATGCGGGGCCGCTGGCAATATCGCCAGGGGCCCCGCTTTTGCACTATACGCTATGCCCTACTCGGCATCCTCGACCTCATACGAATCCGCCTCGGCGGGCTCATCGTTTGTCTCTGACGCAGCCCCGCGCGCCTCGTCAAACGCGGCCTTCATGGTCTTGTTGCCCCACGTGAGCTTGCGAATGGTAAGATCGTCGGCTTTCTTGTTGGCTAGGCGCAGATTGTTCTCGGAGGACAGCAACGCCTCCTTGGTTTTCTGCAGATGGCTAATCGTCTTGTCGATCTCATCGATTGCCGTTTGGAACTTGCGGCTCGCAATCTCGTAGTTGCGGCCGAAATCGTTCTTGAACTTCTCCATCTTGGCCTCGAAGTTCGTGACGTCGATGTTCTGCTGTTTGTACTCCGCCAGCTCCTGCTTATAGCGCAGCGAACCCATGGCGGCGTTGCGCAGGAGGGTGATCATGGGAATGAAGAACTGCGGGCGGATCACGTACATCTTCTCGTAGCGGTAGCTCACGTCGACGATACCCGCGTTATAGAGCTCGCTCTCGGGCTCCAACAGGGTACAGAGCACCGCGTACTCGCAGCCCTTTTGGCGACGATCGTGGTCGAGTTTCTTAAAGAAGTCCTCGTTCTTGTGCTTGGTCGCGGTCTCGTCGTTCTCGTTTTTCATCTCGAACATGATCGAAATGATCTCGTTGCCGCTCGCATCGCGCTCGCGGAAGATGAAGTCGCCTTTGGTGCCCTCGGACGCATCGTTGTCTTTCTCAAAATACGCGTTGGGAAACGCCGTCATACGCAACCGATTGAACTCAGTCTCGCAATGCTGCTCGAGCGACTCGCCCACCATCTTGGTAGACAGGCGCACCTTCATGTCCTTAAGGCGCTCAATCTCTTCATCCTTGTAGCGAATCAGGTCATCGCTCGCGCGCTTGGCCTGCGCAAGCTCCAGCTCGTGTGCCGCCTTGGCTTGCTCCTCGCGAGAATCGCGCACCGCCAGCTCGCTCGTCAGCTTGGCACGGGCCTCATCGCGCTCTCGCTCCGCCGCGGCGACCGCCTCTGACAGGTTCATTTTTGCCATCAGTTCCTGCTCGCGCAACTGGGCACGCAGCCCCTCGGCCTCTTGCTCGGACTGAGCCTTTGCGGCGGAAAACTTCTCTTGCACCTTCGCGCGATAGTCAGTAAGCGCGCGCTCGGCCTCGCTGCGAGCGGCATCGAGCTCACGCTGCGACTCGGCCGCGGCTGCGGCGAGCGCCATCTCCTGGGCCTTGTCCGCCGCGGCGAGCTTGGCCTGCAGCTCGGCAATCTGAGCGTCGCGCGCGGACAGGTCGTTTTGAGCAACATTGCGTGCCGCCGCCTCGGCAAGCCTGGCTTCATCATCTTTGCGCTCCAACTGCGCACGTAAATTGTCGATCTCGCGCTGAAGCTCGGCATTCTCCTTTTGAGCATCGGAACGGGCCTCAATCGCCGCGCGCTGGCTTGCGCTCTCGCGCTCTGCGGCAGCGCCCTCGAGCTTGGCGCGCAGCTCGGCGAGCTCAGCATCGCGCTTGGCAACCTCTTGTGCCAGCTGCTGAGCTGCAGCATTCTTCTGCTCGACAAGCTGAGCGTTGCGCTGAGACTCTGCCTCCTGCAAAGCGGCTGACGAACGCGAGCGCTCAAGCTCCAGCGCCTGCTCGCCCTCGCGTCGAGCCGCCGCTACGCGCTCATCCAGGTCACGCGAGAACTCAGCATCGCGCACTTGCTTGACGATATCCGCATAGCCGGACGCATCGACCTTAAAAACTTCGCCGCAATGCGGGCACTTGATCTCGTTCATAGCAGCTCCTCAATGGACGCAAATTTCAACCGCCTACACTCTACCGCGCCGCGCGGACAAAATAGGCGCCGCTGCCAGAATGGCAACGGCGCCAGAGCCGCCACAAAGGTGCCTGTCCCCTTCGTGGCGGTTTGCGAGCTACAGTCCAAAGAAATTCAGGATCTGGTCTCGGCTTACGGGCTTGTAGTCGTTGGCGTCGAGGCCCACATCGTAGCGATAAATGGGACGCTCGCGATCGCGGTTGCGTGCGTTGGTGCGGTCACCCCTGCTGTGGATATGCCCATGCAGCATAATGGCGCCACGTGCCTTGCCGTTCCAGCTGAGCATGGGGTAGTGGCTCATAACCAGACGATGGCCCTTGGCATAGCCGGGAGCAATCTCCAGGTAATCGCGCACGTCTTCCCAAATCTGCGGTACGTCGGGATCTTCCCAGTCGCCGTCATGGTTACCACGGATGAGCGTCACGTTCTGGCATTCGATACGCTCGCGCAGGCGCACCGCCTCCGCCAGGGGCAAATGATAGGTAAAGTCACCCAAAATATAGAGGCGGTCATCCGCAGCCACGCACTCATTGATGGCATCGATGACCTTGCGATTCATCTCCTCGACCGAGCCAAACGGCCGATCCATGTCGTGCAAGATATTCGTATCGCCCAGGTGCAGGTCGGCGGTAAACCACATCATCGTCTCTGTCCTCATTTCGCAACGTGTTCAACTCGTGCTAAGTATACAGACGCAGCGATGTGGCGGTTATCCAAAGAGCCCGCCGAACAGTCCGCGGCGGCGTTTGTCTTTCTTTTTCGACGCATCACTCTGGGCGTTCTTGCCCTGCCGCTTCTTACGATCCTGCTCCAACTCATCGTCATCGAGTAGCAGATCCCACTCAAACGGATCGTCTGTCAGATCGAACAGATCATCGTTATCAAACATGGCCGCCTCCCTTACCGATTAGCGAGCATCCACCACGTAGAGTCCAACGCGCACCTGATGCCACGGGCTGCGTTCGGGAGCAACCTGTTGCACGCGGGCCTCAAATACGTCCTCGTGGCCGTAATACATCATCAAGGACAGCGGGCCGACCTCGTTTCCCGGAACATACCCAAGCTTGGTGTTGCCGTAATAGATCGCAACCGCCTCGGGGTCATGGGGATTATCGCGCTCGGCACACAGCGTCAGCTTATCGCCGACCTTAAGATCGCCCAGGACCAAAGCGCCGTCGGCATATTGAAATCCTGCGATGTGAAACGACAGAAGAACACGTGAAGGCTCGTACATAGCAGCTCCTCTAACAGCAGGATAAATCGGCGCTTAACCGTACTGAGAAGCTTACGGGCCCGTGCGGACACAAATTCGCCCCACCCGCGCCTTTTCGACCGTTTGTCGCTACACCATCTGATTCTAATGCACAAACATGCGCACGAACTTGTGCTTCCAGCTTGCGTAAGGAGCATAGCGGAATGGCACGTCCAACCACGTTGCCTTGTTCACGATGCTCTTCTTGTGGCTAAACGTATCGAAGCTCTCGCGTCCATGGTACTGCCCCATACCGCTCGCTCCCATGCCGCCAAAGCCCATATGACTCGTAGCCAAATGCATAATGGTGTCATTAACACATCCGCCGCCAAAGGGCACGTAGCGCACAAAGCGCTGCTGAGCCGCGCGATCCTGGCTAAAGATATACAGGGCCAGCGGCGTCGGACGATCCGTAATAAACGCTTCGGCCTCGTCTAAGCTCTCAAACGTCAGCACCGGCAAGATGGGGCCGAAAATCTCCTCCTGCATCACGGCGTCATCGGGGGTCACGCCGTCCAAAATCGTCGGCTCGATCTTGAGCGACGACTCGCGCGCGGCACTACCCAGCACGACCTTATCGGGATCAATCAGCCCGCGCACGCGCGCAAAATGCTTGGCGTTGACGATATGCCCGTAATCCTCGTTATCGAGCGGATGCTCGCCAAACATTCGGTGGGCCTCTTCCTTGATGAGGCCCAGCAGCTCGTCGTGCACGCGCGTATCGACCAGCAGGTAGTCGGGTGCCACGCAGGTCTGCCCCACGTTGAGCCATTTACCAAAGGCGATACGCCGCGCCGCGACCTTCAAGTTTGCCGTCGCATCCACGATGCAGGGACTCTTTCCGCCCAGCTCAAGCGTCACGGGCGTAAGGTTTTTACTTGCGCGCTCCATGACGAGCCTGCCGACCGGAACGCTGCCGGTAAAGAAGATCTTGTCCCAGCACTCGTCGAGCAGCGCTTCGTTTTCGGCGCGCCCGCCCTCGACAACCGTCACCAGGCGCGGATCAAATGCCTCTTCACAGATTTGCTTGAGCACCGCGCTCGATGCCGGCGCATAGGCGCTCGGCTTGATGACCACGGTATTGCCCGCGGCAAGGGCCCCGGCAAGCGGCTCGAGCGTCAGCAAAAACGGGTAGTTCCAGGGCGCCATGATGAGCGTGACGCCATAGGGCACGGCTTGCGTTTTGCACACACTCACGGCGTTGGCAAGGTCACACGGACGCAGGCGCGGACGACTCCATCGAGCCACATGCGCAATCTGATGACGAATCTCAGAAAGCGACGTGCCGATCTCGCACATATATGCCTCGTCATGCGACTTTCCCAAATCGGTCTTGAGCGCATGGGCAATATCGGCCTCGTGCGCCCGTACTGTATCGCGTAAACTCACGAGCGCGCGACGTCGAGCATCGACATCAAACGTAGCGTGCGTCTTAAAGTAGGTGCGCTGATCGCCGACGATGCGCGCAATTTTCTCGGTGTTCATGGCAACCTCCTAGTTCTCATCCTCAAACATACCACCCGCGACGACCTCATACATACGCTCGAGCTCCAAACGGTCCATCAAAAGTGGAACGGGGTACAGGGGATTGGCCTCGGCATCGGCATGCGCCGCCATCTCGGGAATGTCGGAGCGGCGAATGCCCAAGACATATTTGGGGATTCCCAGGGCCTCGTTCATGCGGTCGACCCAATCGATAAAGGCCTCGGCCGCAAGACTATCCTGCGCGGTAGCCGGCGCAATGCCCGCCATGCGAGCAAGATCGGCAAGCTTGGGGGCGGCGGCGTCACCATAAGCGCGAAGCATGTGCGGCAGGATGATCGCGTTGGCCAAACCGTGCGGAATTCCGTATCGGCCGCCCAGACTGTGCGCGATGGCATGCACATATCCGACATAGGAGCGGGTAAACGCAACGCCCGCCTTATACGCCGCCGAAAGCATATTGCGACGAGCGCGCATGTCGTCACCATGCTCATAGGCCTCGAGCAAATTGTCGTGGATAAGCTGCACCGCCTGTCGCGCCATCTTACGCGTATAGGGCGTGGTGCTTCGCCCGATAAAGGCCTCAACGGCATGCGTCAGGGCATCCATGCCCGTCTGCCCCGTAATGGAGGCGGGCAGACCGCACGTAAACTCGGGGTCGTGGACCGCAAAACGCGGGATGAGCACAAAGTCGTTAATGGGGTACTTGTAGTGCGTCTCGTCATCGGTAATTACCGCCGCAAGCGTGACCTCGCTTCCCGTGCCTGCCGTGGTGGGAACGGCGATGAGAAGCGGCAGGCGACGATGAATCCGCAGCAGGCCGCGCATCTTGTTGATGGGCTTGCTTGGCTGCGCAATGCGTGCGCCCACGCCCTTGGCGCAGTCCATGGCCGATCCTCCGCCAAAACCGATAATGGCCTGGCAGGCGCTCTCTCGATACAGGGACGCTGCCTCCTCCACATTCGAGACCGTGGGGTTCGCACGCGTTTCGGCATAGACCGTAACGCCAATCCCCTGAGCCGTAAGCGCACGCTCGAGTGATGCCGTGAGCCCCAAACGTGCAACACCAGGGTCCGTCACGATAAGGACCTTCTGGATCGAGCGCTTTTGAAGCACCGCGGGCACATCTTCGGCATGCTCCAAAATGCGCGGCTCGGTATAGGGCAGGATCGGCAATGCAATGCGAAAAACCGTTTGATACGTTCGGCACCAGGCGCGGCGGGCTAGATGCATAAAGGAAACTCCCTCATTTGTTGATTGGTCAACATTTGCTCGACCGATTGTACTCAGCGACGGTCAAAGACGGCCTGCCAATCGTTAATCAATCAACATCTTCATATCTCAAAATTGTTTTATTAAAAATCATTCCTAATAGGCTTCACATTTGGTTGCATTTATGGATAATAGAACTCGTCAAGACGCACGTCCGGAGAGGGCCCTTACGGGACCGGACGAGCGCACAATCGCCATCGATCGAAAGGATCGAATCATGAAGTTTGTTTGCCCCGTTTGCGGTTATGTGGAAGAGTTCGACGGCGACCAGCTGCCCGAGGACTTCAAGTGCCCCCAGTGCGGCGTTCCCGGTTCTCGTTTCCTGAAGCAGGAGGAGGGTCAGCTCGAGTGGGCTGCCGAGCACGTCGTGGGCGTCGCCAAGATGGAGGGCGTCTCCGAGGACATCGTTGCCGACCTGCGCGCCAACTTTGAGGGCGAGTGCTCTGAGGTCGGTATGTACCTGGCCATGGCTCGCGTCGCTCATCGCGAGGGCTACCCCGAGATCGGCCTGTACTGGGAGAAGGCTGCCCACGAGGAGGCCGAGCACGCCGCCAAGTTCGCCGAGCTCCTGGGCGAGGTCGTGACCGACTCCACCAAGAAGAACCTCGAGATGCGCGTTGAGGCCGAGAACGGCGCCACCGCCGGCAAGACCGATCTTGCCAAGCGCGCCAAGGCCGCTGGCCTCGATGCCATCCACGACACCGTGCACGAGATGGCTCGCGACGAGGCCCGCCACGGCAAGGCTTTTGCCGGCCTGCTTAAGCGCTACTTTGGCTAAGCCAACCGCTTGAGACATAACCTCTAGCTCGATGAGGCCCGGACCGTATTGGTTCGGGCCTTTTTGTGTCTCGAGGACTCGTTAACGCCCTGAAAAAGAGCTATCTTCGGCATCGGTCTCTCGTTAAAAACTAAGTGAGTAGACTTTTCGAAACTTGCCGAGCAGACCATCCGTATTGCTTTATAAAGTCGCAGGTAAATGACTTGTTTCAAAATGGCCTGGTCGCCAAAGTGCCAAAAGCCTACTCACTTAGAACCGCAGCCGTCCACGATCGAGCTGTTTTGTGTCTAACGGGCATCTTTCCGTCAATTACTCCCAATTTTGTCCAGCCAACGAATAGTTCAGACCGGAGTAGTGTCTCGGCCCTTTGCTCATCCGAGCTTTTATCACGATATTCAGCATCGAGCATCCTGCATACGGCCTTAACGATCGCGCGGAATCTATCCTCATCCGATATCTGCCTGTGTGTCAGGAGAAGCACATCGTAGCCCATGGCCTGAAGGGCCGTCATGCGGTCAGCGTCACGCAAGCCATCCCCTGCGCGTCCGTGCGAGGCCTTTCCCTGACATTCAATGGCCACCTGTCGCCTGCCGTCCGGCGAAGAAAGAAGTAGGTCGATATATACACGGGACTTTCCCACAATCGCTCGAGCACTTTTGCTTAGCATCACTTCAACATTAAGCTCTATGCCGCAAAAACCTTCGCCTCCCAGGGATCGCGGCAGTGCAAGTAGCAAATACGCCTCGACCTCAAAAGGCGACGCGGCACCCAATGGAACGAGTTGCGATACCGCCATAAATCTATTGCCGTAACGCATCCCGCAAACATCTGAACAAAAACGGTCAAGGTCTCCGCCCAAAACCAAAGCGTCTCGACGCCATAAATTTGAGGCGGTGCCGTCCTCGGACGGGCAGCGCACCCAACCGAACGTTGTCGAAATCGCGCCCGAATCAATTGCACGCGAAAGCTCCGCCTCAAGTGCCGCCGGCAGGGCACACACTGCAAACAAGCCACACATCTCCGCCAATACCAAAAGAAGCTGAAGATCCGTCAGATGCCGCGACATGATGAATGTCGTCAGTAGAGGAGACGTAACCAAAAACCCATGCTCCGTTTCCAGCACGGATTCCCTGGGGAGCTCACCAAGAAACAGCCGCTGCCTAATGCTGGCAGGACAAGTCCGTTTGTTTCTCGTCCGAACCAATGTATACAACGGGAAACCGAGCGCGACCGCAGCTGTCGGGTTGCGGGCGAGATCATATCGCTGCCGGTCTTCTTCCGGTCGTGGAAGCGGCGGACACAAAGCGCGGACTTGAGGAGGCAAACGCCAGTACCTAAAAGCCGATATGTCACAAAGTAGATCCTTCATAGGCACAGGAAAACACGAATTTCAACCCAGTCAGTCACGCATTGGCGCGAACGCACCAAAAATGGCGCCGAACGGACTGCCAAGTTATCAACAGCCCTCCCCAACTGGCCAAAAGCTTGCCAAGAGCTGGACGAAACCCTGTTGAAAACCCCATTTTTTCTCATGTAGAAGCTTTGCGCGGCAAGTGAGTAGACTTTTTTGAATATCCCGAGCAGGCCGGTCATCCTGCTTTTCAAAACCGCAGGTAGATAGCTTGCTACAAAACTGCCTGCTCGCCAAAGTGCCAAAAGTCTACTCACTTAGATTGCAGAGTGCCCCCATTAGCTGTACTTCCAAGGCGTTAAGCGCTTTTGGACCCAAATCGTCATACTGGACAAGAATTTTAGTTGAGTCTTCAGGGGCAGACGCACCATCGGCACACCAAAAACAGTCACTGATATCGATAAATGGGATATTCGAGCGCGTGAGAGCCTGCGCAAAAGAGCTTCCGCCCGTTCTACGCTCCGCAACCACGGTGCAGTAAAGGCCCGCGTCTGCGTGTTCGATCGAGACTTCCCCTGCCGGAAATACCTTGCGCACAAGCGCCATCAGGCCATCACGCGCCTCGCGAGCACGAACGCGCACGCGGTTCACATGTCGCTCGTAATCACCCGATTCCAGTAAACGCGCCAAAGCAACCTGGTCAACAGAGCTCACCGACGAGGCGTAAAAACCAAGGTTGCGCCTAAACCGCTCCATTAGCTCATCGGGCAACACCATGTACGCTAGACGCAACGCCGATGACAGGCTCTTCGAAAACGTGTTGGTGTAAATAACCGACTGGGCGGCATCGATCGATGCGAGCGCAGGAATCGGCTTGCCGGCAAGGCGAAACTCACAATCAAAGTCATCTTCGATGAGATATCGACCTGGTCGCTCGGCGGCCCAGCTCAGAAGCGCATAGCGACGCGCAATGCTCGTCACAAGGCCGGTCGGATACTGATGGGACGGCATCAGATGAAGGACATCGGTCCCGCTTTTCTGCAGAGTGCTCAAGTCCACGCCCTCATCATCCAACGGGATATGTCGAACTTTGCAGCCCATAGCCTGATAGATGCGCGTCAGACGCAAATAGCCCGGGTCCTCAACGGCATACACCTTGTCAGCGCCAAGCAACTGAACCAACATAGTATCGAGCAGCTGGGCGCCCGCACCGATAACGATGTTGTTGGGGTCGGCATTCATACCCCTTGTCCCGCGCAGATGGTGAGCAATTGCGCGTCGCAGCCGAGCGGTGCCCTGCGCCGGTGCGGGCGAAAAGATTTCGCGCTCGTCTTCGGATGCCAGCGTCGCCCGTAGCGCGCTTTGCCAAAGCCGCGCCGCCTCCAAAGCGGAAGGAGAAAGCGCATCGAATCGCTCGACCTGTCCGTTGACATCATGCGCGCTAGGACCCGCAGAGACAGTATCTCGGTCGATGCCCTCCGCAGCCGAAGCCAAAACCGGTGCATCCGGAAGCTCGCAAGCGTAGTAGCCACGACGCGGCATTGAGCAAATATAGCCCTCGGCAAGTAACTGGCTATATGCATTCTCGATGGTAATGACACTGATTCCCAGATGACTGGCAAAGGCGCGCTTAGACGGAAGATGCTCCCCCGCCGCAATACGTCCAGCAACGATATCATCTCGAATTTGCTGGTAAACATACTCATAAAGCGATGCTTCGCCGCGTTTTTCCAAATTGTAGTCAAGCATGAGTTTGCCACCTGACCTTATCGAGCTGTTCAATCTGGTATTAGTCTGACCTTGTTATTATCTCGAAAACTGAGTATTTCGCCATACCCAGCTCCCCGATAGGATGTTCCGTCAAGCAATGCACATGCCAACCAAGGGAGCAACCATGGCAGAACAGACCAGCAAGGCCGATCGCGTCAAACTCAATCGCGAGCTCGCGCAGATGCTCAAGGGCGGCGTCATCATGGACGTCACCACGCCCGAGCAGGCACGCATCGCCGAGGAGGCAGGCGCTTGCGCCGTCATGGCTCTCGAGCGCATCCCGGCCGACATCCGTGCTGCAGGCGGCGTCTCACGCATGAGCGACCCCAAGATGATCAAGGGCATCCAAGAGGCCGTCTCCATCCCTGTTATGGCCAAGTGCCGCATCGGTCACATCGTCGAGGCGCAGGTCCTGCAGGCCATCGAGATCGATTACATCGACGAGTCCGAGGTTCTCTCCCCTGCCGATGACGTCTATCACATCGACAAGACCCAGTTTGACGTGCCGTTTGTCTGCGGCGCCCGTGATCTGGGCGAGGCGCTGCGCCGTGTTGCCGAAGGCGCCACGATGATTCGCACCAAGGGTGAGCCGGGTACGGGCGACGTCGTTCAGGCCGTGCGTCACATGCGCAAAATCCAAAAGCAGATCCGCGACGTAGTTGCCCTGCGCGACGACGAGCTCTTTGAGGCAGCCAAGCAACTGCAGGTTCCGGTCGAGCTGGTGCGCGAGGTCCATGCCACGGGTAAGCTTCCCGTCGTGAACTTTGCCGCTGGCGGCGTAGCGACCCCCGCCGACGCCGCGCTGATGATGCAGCTGGGTGCCGAGGGCGTCTTTGTCGGCTCGGGCATCTTTAAGAGCGGCGACCCCGCCAAGCGCGCCGCCGCCATCGTCAAGGCCGTGGCAAACTTCACCGATGCCAAGCTCATCGCCGAGCTTTCGGAGGACCTGGGCGAGGCCATGGTGGGCATCAACGCCGACGAGATCGAGATTATCATGGAGGAGCGCGGGCGCTAGTCCAGCAGAAGGGATCGCACATGAGCGATTATGCAGACCAAACGGTCGCCGTGCTGGCGGTCCAAGGCGCTTTTGCCGAGCACGAGGCAAGACTATCCGAGCTGGGCGCACACTG